>JAITNO010000041.1 GCA_031290405.1 Spirochaetaceae bacterium | reverse complement strand
ACGTGGGCGTGTTTACCGCCATCCGCGAGCTCTTCGCGGGGCTGCCGGACTCGAGGGCGCGCGGCTACAAGTCGGGGCGCTTCAGCTTCAACGTGCACGGCGGCCGGTGCGAACATTGCGCCGGCGACGGCACCATCCGCATTGAGATGAACTTCCTCCCCGACGTCTACATCACCTGCGACGTATGCGGGGGCAAGCGCTTCAACAAGGAGACGCTCGAAGTCTGCTTCAAGGGCAAGAACATCGCCGACGTGCTGGAGATGACCATCGAAGAGGCCGCCGATTTCTTTGAATACATCCCCCCGATTGCCCACAAGATGGAGACGCTCCGTTCCGTGGGGCTGGGCTACGTCAAGCTCGGGCAGTCGGCGCTCACGCTGTCCGGCGGCGAGGCGCAGCGCGTAAAGCTCTCGCTCGAGCTGTCCAAGCGTTCCACCGGCAAGACGCTCTACATCCTCGACGAGCCGACCACCGGCCTTCACTTCGCCGACGTAAAGATGCTGATGACCGTGATTCAGCGGCTCACCGACCAGGGGAACACCGTCATCATGATCGAGCACAACCTCGACGTGCTGCTGCAAGCCGACCACATCATCGACCTGGGCCCCGAAGGCGGCGGTAAGGGCGGCGCCATCGTGGCCGTCGGCACCCCCGAAGAGGTCGCACAAGCAAGCGGCTCGTACACGGGAGAGTACCTCAAGCGGATGCTCTCCCGCTGAACGCCCCCCAAAAAAACTCACGGTGAATATCGGCCCGCTTTTCGCCGATAGTACGAGGACAGGGCAACGCCGACAATCCGCGTCGCCACAGGGGGGAACACCATGGTTCGCAGCTTATGGACAGGCGCATCCGGCATGATCGGGCAGCAGTCCAACATCGACACAATTTCAAACAATCTGGCCAACGTCAACACGTCGGGCTTCAAGAAGGTGCGCGCCGACTTTGAAGACCTGCTCTATCAGACCGTGCGGATGGCCGGAACGCCGGCGACCGAGGACACGGTAACGCCCGTCGGCGTGCAGATGGGGCACGGCGTCAAGCTCGCCGCCACCCAGCGAATGTTCACGCAGGGCTCGCTGCAACAGACGGACAACATCAGCGACATCGCCATCGAAGGCGAAGGCTTCTTCCGCATACAGCTTTACGACGGCAGCTACGCCTACACCCGCGACGGCGCGTTCAAGATCGACAGCGACGGCCGGCTCGTTACCTCAAACGGCTACTGGGCGCTGCCCGACGTCGTGATGCCCGAAAACTTTTTACCGCAGACCGTGAACGTTACGCAGACCGGCGCCGTCTCGGTAAAAGTCCCCATCGACGGGCGCGAAGAAGAAGTCGCCGTCGCCCAGATGGAACTCTACCGCTTCCCGAACCCCGTCGGGCTCACCGCCGTCGGCGAAAACCTCTACAAGATGACCGAAGCCTCCGGCGCCGCCATCCCCGGCCGCCCCGGCTACGAAGGCATGGGCAAGACCATCCACAAGATGCTCGAGATGTCCAACGTCTCCGTCGTCAGCGAGATGGTCGGCCTCATCGTCGCCCAGCGCGCCTACGAGTTCAACTCCCGCACCATCCAAACCAGCGACAATATGCTGGGAACCGCAACCGGCCTTAAACGCTAGACAACGGTGAGAGCGGCCCCCCTCGCGCTGCTGCTGCTGCTGACAGGCAGCCTCATCCGCGCCGACGACGCGCAGAGCGTCCAGGCGATAGCCGCGTTTTCGGACCCCGCTCGGCTGTGGGGAGACGGCATCGAAGCCGTCATCGAGGCAGCCTACCGCGAATGCTTCAAGACCTTCATCATAGACGGCAAGGTGATGAACGTCCGAATGCCCTTCGCCGAAAACCACGAACGCGATTCCCTCGTCGAAGGCGGTTGGGAGTTCTTAGGCAAGGGGAAGGCCGAGCCCGCCGCACTCTGGGAGCCCATCCGTGAAACATTTGAAACCGACGACTTCAAGGAGTATGCCGCCGCCTTAGGCGACGGCAAAGAAAAGGTCGTCGTCTTCGACATCCCCGCGCAAAAGTGGACCGTCAGCGCCGACATCTTCGACATCGCCCGCATGAAGGCCGGCTCCTACCACGGCCTGCCGCACAAACCCTACGTCCTCTCAGGCGGGCAAGGCATAACCGAAGGCGACGTCTACAACTACCTCTATTGCATCGCGTGGACCGGCATGGACTGCTCAGCCTTCGTCTGGCACGCGCTCTCCCGCGCCGCCGCCTTCAAAGGCGCCGACTTAGGGCGCCGCCTCAGCCGAGCCTTAGGCGTCCCGCGCGGCGGGAACCCCTCGTTTTACGCCGGCACCTCGTTTTACAACTCCTCCAACCGCGCGCTCATCGCCACACCCGGCATCGTCAAAGGCCTGCGCCCCGCCGACATCATCCTCTTCCGCGCAAGCGACGGAAGCATGGCGCACTCCGCCGTCGTACAATCCATCGACTTTTCGCGCGGCATCGTCCGCTACCTGCAAGAAACCGACGAGGCCCCCCAGAACGAACGCGGCACGCACGAATCGTTCATCCACTTCAACCCCGCGCGGCCCGACGTCGCCCTTTCAGACCCCAGCCTCGTCTGGAGTCAGACGCGCTATTCGCCCTTCCCCGGCGAAAAAGCCTCCGCCTTTTCCGACGACGGCCAGCGTTACCGCGCCTACGGCGGAGGCCGCGTCGTCCGCCTGGCGCTCCTGGCCAGCCTCTATATTTTTTTGTAGCGGCCTACGGCGCTGCGCCCCCCGACCCCCGCTGGAAGGTATGCCTCTTGGCCTAAGAGTTATAACTTTTGACCTAAGAGTTATAACTTTTGACCTGAGAGTTATAACTCTTGGACTGGAAGTTATAACTCTTGACCTGAGAGTTATAACTCTTGGCCTGGAAGTTATAACTCTTGGCCTGGAAGTTATAACTCTTGGCCTAAGAGTTATAACTTTTGACCTAAGAGTTATAACTTTTGACCTAAGAGTTATAACTTTTGACCTAAGAGTTATAACTTTTGACCTGAGAGTTATAACTCTTGGACTGGAAGTTATAACTCTTAGCCTAAGAGTTATAACTCTTGGACTGGAAGTTATAACTCTTAACCTGGAAGTTATAACTCTTGGACTGGAAGGTATACCTTCCCGCTCACTCATCACGGTCATCACTCTTCCCTCAGCTTATCCCCTCTCTGCGCTGCATGCGCGGGGTGCAGGGGCGGTGCCCCTAGCTGGAGGCGGGGGAGGACGGGGAGGCGGGGGGGACGGGGATGCGGATGCGCTCGATGCTGTGGGCTTTGCCGTTGTCGTCGAGGGTGATGAGGACGCCCTGGAGTTCGAGTTTGTCCCAGGCGTCGCTTGTCCATTCGGGGATGCCGCTTATGTATTCGCCGATGCGGGTCTGGATCTTGCAGCCGCCCACGGAGTCGATGCTGCCGGTTCTGCCGGCGTCGGTGATGACGGCGGTTCCGCCGTCGAGGACTTCGGCGTCGGCGGTTTGTACGCGGCTGTGCGAGCCTATGACGGCGGAGGCTCTGCCGCGGGCGATTTCAAAGAGGGTGCGCTTTTCGGCGGTGCTGGCGCTGTGGAAGTCGACGACGATGTTGGGCGTCTCGGCCTCGAAGCGGTCGAGGAGTTGCGGCAGGCGCGCCCAGGGGTTGTCGGCGTGGAGGCGGTTGAAGAAGCTCTGCCCTAAGAGGACGGCGACGGCGACCTTCTTGTCGCCGGCCCTGTAGACGCGGGCGCCTAAGCCGGGGGCCTCTTGACTCAAGTTTTCGGGGCGGAGGACGTAGGGCATTTTGCCGAAGTCGGCGGTTAAGTCTTTCTTATAGAAGCAGCAGTCGCCGGTGGTAAGGACGTCGGCGCCGAGCTTCCGCAGGAAGGCGGCGTGCTGGCGGCCCAGCCCGTTGCCGCCCGTCGCGCCGTCGGCGCAGGCGATGACGAAATCGGCGCCGGTGGCGCGCTTTGCTTGGTCGATGCTTGTGCGAAAACAGTAGAGGCCGGCTTTGCCGACGAGCTCGGCGACGTAGAGGATCTTCATCTAGCGCTCTGCGCCGCGGTCGCCGTCGAGGAGGGCGCCGATGTCGCCCTGTCCGCCCTTCCCGCCCTGGAAGCGCAGCACGTTGACGATGAAGATGTTGAGCTTGTTGATGATGTTCGGCGGCAGCAGATTGCCGTCGACCTCGACGGAGAGGATGGGATAGTTCCGCTCGCGCGCCCAGGGGGTGAAGATGCCCTCGATGACCCGCCCGATGAGGCAGGCGAAGGGCGATATGTTCACGATGCCCGAATAGCCGTTGTCCATGGCCGCGGCGGCGGAGCCTGAGGAGACGGCGATCTCGGAGTTCAGCTCGAGGTTGAGGAAGTGCTCCTGCGTGTACTTCATGATGTCGCGTATGTTGTGGGGGGTCTCCGGCACGAGGCCGGTGGAACCGAGGATGGAGAGGGTCTTCCTCTCGACGCTGTGTTTCCACCACTCCTCCAGGCGGAGTTTTAACAGCTCGCGCCTCTTGCCTGGCTGCTTCAGCTTGATGAGTTTTTCCAGCGCGTATTCTCGAACGAAGTCGAGGTAGTGTATCCACTCGGAGATGCCGGCGACTTTGACGACGATGCCCCGCTCGCTCAAGAGGTCGGTGAGTTCGCCGACGGCGAAGTCGTCGCGGCGGACGTAGATTTCACCGACGATGAGGACGCGGGGGCAGTCCTCCATGCGCCGCTTGAGGGGGATCTTCTTGACGGCGGCGGCGACGCGCTTGAGCCCTTTCCATACGTCTTTGGGTTTGTGTTCGACGATGTTCATTAGGGCACGCCAGCTCTTTTCAAAGTCGGCCTGCGCGCTCTTGGGGTCGGCGGCGAGGGCTTTGAGGGAACACTGAACGTCCTTGAGGTAGTCGGAGAGGACGAGGCCTTTCCACATTTCCTTGCCGAAGTTGGCGCCGAGTTCCGTGTAGGAGTTGTCCGCCGACAGGGTGAAGACGACGACGTTCTCGATGCGGAGGTCGCGGAAGAGGTTCTCATAGAAGACGAAGTATTGCCCCGTGCGGCAGGGCCCGGTGGTTATGGGCACGAAGAGGAGGTAGAGTTCGTCTTTGCGGTAGCCGGGGCTGTCGAGGAATTCGAGGGCGCTGCCGAGCACGAGGTGGCTGGGGACGCACTCTTTGCCGCTGGCGTGGGCGCGGGCTATCTGCACGGTTCTTGCCGTCGACACGGGCAGGGCGCAGGCGTTTATGCCGAGGCCGCGGATGGTGGCTCCCATGTATTCGCTGGAGATGGCCCCCATGTTGGAGAGGAGTATCTTGACGCGCTTGTTGCCCCGCACGTCCAGGCGCTCGCCGGTCTTGGCGTTCCGCACGGATAGATCGCCCTGGTTGAAGCGCCAGCCGTTGTCGTAGCGCACGGCCTCTCTCTCGGCTTCCTTGGCGCGGTAGCCGTCGATGATGTCGAGGAAGGCTTCCACGCGCGTGTCGACGCCGGCGTCGGCGCTGTGGCTGTCCAGCTCCAGCACGAGGAAGGGCTTTTGCCCCATGGCCCACTTAAGGTAGTGAAGGATGAAGCTGTCCGGCGCGCAGGAAAAGTTCGTGATGTAGGTAACGTAGATGTTGTCTTCGTTTTTAAGGAAGTTCGCCGCCTTGACGTCCTGCTGCCCGTAATACCAATACATATTCGAGAAGATCGGCTCGTTCTGGAAGGGGAGTATGTCGAAGGGGACGATGGAAAAGCCCCGCGTGGTAAACTTGCGCGGGATGCCCATGTTCGCCTCGGCGGTGAACGCATTGTAGGGCCGCCCGAGTATGGCTATAACGGGGCGCGCGGCGGCCCGCGCCTCGCGGAGGGCCTCCTGTCCCAGCTTCTGGCAGGCGGCGAAAAACTCGTTCTGCTTGGTCAGCGCGATGTTGAACGCCTCTTGCGTTTCCTCCTCGCCGATGTCCAGTCGCTTTGTCATCGCCTTGAAATGTTCCAGAGCCTTTTCCTTGCCGAACTTGAAGCTTACGACGACGGGGAGGAAGCGGTCCTTCGGAACGTCGGGGAAGGCTTTCTCGATATAGTAGGGCAGCGCCTGCGTGATGGGGCAGAAGTTGGCGTGTACGTCTTTTTCGTAGCTGGGCATATCGCGGAAGTGGGGGAGCAGCACGTAGTCGGCGCCTTTGTCCAGGCAGTCCTGCACGGCCCCGTGGGCGATTTCCGCGGGGAAGCAGTAGGTCGATTCGGCGCGCGCGACGCCGCTGTGGGCCACGTCTTCCGAAAGAAAGGTCTTGACGCCGAGCTCGTGGAAGAACCACGAGTAGAGCGGATAGAGGGTGTGCACGCTGAACGCGCGCGGGATGCCGACGGTGAAGGCGCGCTCATTTTTACGCGTTTCCCCATCCTCAGTCTTCGGCGCGGCATACTCTTCAAACAGCAGCTTCTGGCGCTTTTCAACATAGTCGAACACCGGCACGTCTTTGACGGCCTTCCGCATATTCGTGTACTTGTTGCAGCGGCCGCCGAACATATAGCGGTTGCCGCCAACGAGCAAGACCTGGATGGGGCAGCGGTTCTCGCAGGAGCCGCAGGTGAAGACCCGCTCGTAGACGATCTCCCGCCCGAGGAGCTCGGCGATAACCACGCGCTTTTCGGCCAGGAGGCCGTCGGCGCACTTGCGCTTGGCCAGGAGAGCCACGCCGAAGCAGCCGGTAAGCTCAGGAGCGGGCGGCACGAGGATCTCCTTGTCGAGCATCATGGCGAAGGCGAGCGGCACGGCGGGGTTCTTTGCGACGCCGCCTTGCAGGAAGATCTTGCCGCCTATCGTGCGGTTGCCGACGACGCGGTTTAAGTAGTTGGCCGCAATCGAGCCGATGATGCCGGCGGTGATGTTCTCTTTCGTGGCCCCCTGCTGCACCGCCTTGCGGATGTCCGAGTTGATGAACGCCGAACAATGCTCGCCGAACTTGCAGGGAGCGTCCGCGCCGAGGGCGATGGGGCCGATCTCCGGCGCGCTCTTTATCGAAAGATCGCCGGACGCGCTCTCTTCGAGGAACGAACCCGTTCCGGCGGAGCAGGCTTCGTTCATCGCATAGTCGATGGGGACGCCGTTTTTGAGGAGCACGTATTTCGCATCCTGGCCGCCGATTTCAAAGATCGTCTCGACCTCCTTGTCGAAGTAGGTCGTGCCCACCGAGTGGGCGATGATCTCGTTGTAGACGCCGGGCGTTTCAAGGTAGACGCCGAGTATCTCTCTTGAGGAGCCCGTCGTCGCCACCAGCGCGATGTCGATGTCCGCGCCGCCCGTATCGGCGGCAACCTTGTCCCCAATGATCCGCAGGCACTCCTTGAGGGCCTTTACCGGATCGCCGTGGGTGCGCCCGTAGTGGCTGGCGGCAACCTCGTCGGTCTCGAAGTCCACCAGGCAGGCCTTCGTCGTCGTCGAGCCGCCGTCCACGCCGAGGATGTACTTCCGCCCCGCGCCGACCTTGCAATCGGCCTTCTCAAAGTACTTCACCTTGTCTTGCCACTTCGAGAGGGGCTCGAGCGCGCCGAAGCGGATCTCGTGCGCCTTGAGGAGGGCGCTTGCCGCGGGAAGCGGACTGCCCGACCGGGCGGCGAGGACCGCCGCGCCATAGGCCTCGAACACCGGCGCAACGTCGGGGATGACAAACTCAATCTGCGGCGCCTTGTCCTTTATAAAGCGGATGATGTGCCGGTTCAGCGTGATGCCGCCTGTAAGGACGACGCGCCCCCGCGCAACCTTCGCCCTCTTGAGGAAGTCGACGACCTTGACGGCCATCACGTCGGAAAGCGACAGCACGATGTCGTCCTTCGTCGCCTCCCGCTTGTTCAGACGGTGCGTGCAGTCGCTCTTCATAAAGACCGAGCAACGGGTCGACAGCGGGTAGACCCGCGCCGTGTCGGGCACCTTGTCCACGTCGGCAAGCGTCATATCCATGCGGGCAAGCTGCTGTTTAAGGAACTCGCCCGTGCCCGAAGCGCACTTGTTGCCCGAAAAGCTGTTGACGATCTTCCCCGCCTCGTCCAGCCGGTAGACGATAAGATCCTCCCCCCCCATGCTGACGATCGCATCGACGCCCTTCCCCGCCGGCCCCAAGGCGCGCAGAGCCGCCTCCGCGCAGAGGGGCTCCAGCGTGCCCGTCACGTTGAACATGAAACGCCCCTCGTTTCCCGTGGCCAGGGCGGGGATGCCCTCCTGCGCCTTGCCGTCTTCCAGCAGCTTCTTGATTGCGGAAGGAAAATCCCCCTCGTGGGGGATCGCCGCGCTCCACAAAACCCGTCCATTTTCCTGTATTGCCATTTTAAGGCTCGTAGAGCCGATATTTATTCCCAGTGATTGTTTCATAGGGGGACATATTAGCAAAAATAAAACTTTCTTGCAATCGTTTTTTCGTGCCGCGGCCCCCTGAGGGGGGAACCCCCCTCCGCGCCTGAGGCCGCCCCTCAGGACCTCCTCGCAATGGGCCGTTTTCCCTGGACTGCGGGCGTTGTCTGGCGGCGGCGCCTCGCCTCGCCTCCTCTCTCTTTAGGGGAAGAATGCTTTGATTGTTTCGGTTTTTGTGGGCTTTCCGAAGAAGCTGCCGGCGATGAAGAGGACGAGGGAGACGCCTATGCCGACATACGGAGAGAGCAACCTCCCCCCCCGCCGCCCGTCAAGCGGAGGAGGAAGAGGGCGGGCGCCCCTTTCCCGCGCGAGGTTACGCCGTCCGCTTAACCACAGAGCTCTTGAGCAACGTCTTAACCTTGCGAAGCGGCAAGCCGGTGGCTTGCGCCACTTTTTCCGGGCTGTCGCCAAGGGCAAGAAAGTTTTGGGCAATTTCGAGTTTTGTCTTTATCTTGGCCTTCTCTATGGGGCCCAGAATGATCGTGTCTTTCATGTTCACTACCTCCTTGAATTCGGTGAACGGCTCGTATATCTGCGTAAACAGAATGTTCAGTTGGTCCAGGCCCTACGCCGTCCGCTTAACCACAGAGCTCTTGAGCAACGCCTTAACCTTGCGAAGGGGCAA
>JAITNO010000156.1 GCA_031290405.1 Spirochaetaceae bacterium | reverse complement strand
GCACCCCAGACTGAGTCGCTCGTACTCCAGACTGAGTTGTTCGTACTCCAGACTGAGTTGTTCGCACCCCAGACTGAGCCAGTTTTACCTAAAACTGAGTCAGTTTTACCTAAAACTGGAGCGTTCGTGCGCACGAATGGTTTGTTCGTGCGCACGACTGAACCAGCCGTGCATGACGCTGGGCCGGCGGCGCCGCCCCCCGCAAGGCCCGCAACCAAAACTAAACCGCCCACGGGCGGCGGCGGCGGCTCGCTATGAAGGGGGGATCCGCCCCCCTCTTAGCCGAATATTTTTTGCTTAAGAAGGATTCCTGTGGGGGTGGCGGCCAGGCCGCCCTGGGCGGTTTCGCGGAGGGAGGAGGGGAGGGCTTCGCCGACTTCGCGCATGGCGGATATTACTTCGTCGACGGGGATGACGCTTGTGACGCCCGCCAGGGCCATGTCTGCGGCGGCGATGGCGCACATGACGGAGCCGGCGTTGCGTTTGACGCAGGGGACTTCGACGAGGCCCGCGACGGGGTCGCAGACAAGGCCCAGCTGGTTTTTGATGGCGATGGCGACGGCGTGGGCGGCCTGCGTGGGGGCGCCGCCGCGCAGCTCGACGAGGGCGGCGGCGGCGAGGGCGGCGGCGCTGCCGCATTCGGCCTGGCAGCCGCCTTCGGCGCCGGAGATGCTGGCCTCCCGCGCGATGACGAGTCCGACGGCGCCGGCGGTGAACAGGGCCATGACGAGGGCTTCTTCCCGGACGCCGTAAAACTCTTCCATAGTAAGAAGCGCCGCGGGGAGTATGCCGCAGGAGCCGGCGGTGGGGGCGGCGACGATGCGGCCCATGCCGGCGTTGCATTCCCCTATGGCGAGGGCCCGTGCCATCGCGGCGGCGCAGAAGCCGCCGGAAATGGGGGCGGGCGCGCCGGACGCGCCGGACGCCCCGGACACCCCGCCTGAGCGGGCATAGCGGTCCATCTTAAAGCCGTCGCCGCCGGAAAGGCCGCTCGAAGACGTGCGCGTCTCGTCGTTCCCGGCGGCTGCGGACTTCCGCATCACGTCGAGCTTGTCTTTCATGCTTGCGTAAAGCTCTTCGCGGCTCCGCCCCATGAAGGCCGCCTGGTCGGAAATGACGAGTTCCGAAATCGCGCAGCCTTGCTTTTCGGCGGCCTCTGCGAGGGCCGCCACCGAATGATATTCCAACATAGTCTTATCCTCCCTATTCCCTGTTTGCCCGCAGGTACACCACGCCGTCGATGTGGGGCAGGCTCCGCAGCTTCGCTATCGCCGCATCGTCCATGCGGCCGTCAATCTCCACCGTCATCACCGCCTGAAAGCCCTTGTGGGGACGGTTCAGCTTAAAGTTCCCGATGTTCACCCCGCGTTCGGCCAAGAGGACGGTAACTTCGGCTATCATGCCCGGCATATCCTTGTGGGCGATGATCAGCGTGTCCGCCTCGCCGGAGAACTCCGTCTCCATCTCGTTGACCGAGTGGATGAGTATGTTCCCGCCCCCGACGGAGGCCCCCTGCAACGCGCATTCCTTCCCGCTCTTTCCTGTGAGGTGCAGCTTTGCGCTGTTGGGATGGGAGCGGGGGATCTTCACCTCGTTGATGGTGAATTCGAGGCCCTGCTCCCGCGCGACGTGAAAGCTGTCGCGGATGCGCTCATCGTCGGGGAACATCCCCAGGAGGCCGGCAATCAGGGCGCGGTCCGTCCCGTGGCCCCGGTAGGTCTGGGCGAAGGAGCCGGCGAGCCCTATGTCGGCCCTGCGCGCCTCTTCCCCCAGGATGCCCAGACCGGTAAGGCCAATCCGCACGGCCCCGGCGGTGTGGGAACTCGAAGGGCCTATCATCACGGGGCCGATGATGTCGAAGACGTTCATCGCACCGCCCCCGCAGGCTCATCCTTCTTGATGAACTTTTGATAGAAGGTCTCGACGACGACCGAAATCGCATTGTCGCCGGACACGTTGCAGGCCGTGCCGAAGCTGTCCTGCGTCAGGTACAGCGCGATAAGCAGACTCGCCGTCGCACCGTCGGACGCGATGCCCACGATGGGCAGGAAGGGCAGGGCCGTCATAATCGAGCCGCCGGGCGCCCCCGGAGAGGCCACCATCGCCACGCCCAGCGTCATGATGAACGGAATGATGACGCTTAAGCTTACCGGCATTCCGTGCATCAGCAGCACGGCGGTAACGCAGCAGGTAATCGTAATCATCGAACCGGCCATGTGAATGTTGGCGCACAGCGGAATCACGAAGTCCCGTATCTCCCGCGACACCCCGTCCGCCTCCGCGCATTTAAGGTTGACGGGAATCGTCGCCGCCGAAGACTGCGTGCCGATGGCCGAAAGGTAGCCGGGAATCTGATTCTTGAGCAGCGTAAAAGGATTCTTCTTGCTCACAGCCCCGGCCGCCAGGAACATAATCAACAGGCAGACCATGTGCAGAACCACCACCGTCAGAAACACCTTCCAGAGGATGTTCAGTATCACAAAGGTCTGTCCGCTTACCGTCATGTTTACGAAGGTCCCGCAGATGTAGAGCGGCAAGAGGGGGATCACCGCCGTCTTCAACACCCGCTGGATAATCGACGAGAACTCTTCCATCGGCCCGTAAAGCCCGCCCGCCTCCTTCCGCATCGTCGACAGGCAGAGCCCCAGAATAAACGCCAGCACGACCGCCCCCGTTACGTCCATCACCGGACTCAAGGGAATCGTAAAGTAAGGCGCCAGCATCCCCTCTTCGGGGTGGCCGACGGCCCCCACAACCGAGGCGCTCATAAAGGCCGGGAACAGCGACGCCGCCACCGCAAACGCCAGCGCCCCCCAAACGAGGGACGACCCGTAGGCCATCCCCGCCGTAAGCGCCAGCAGCTTCCCCGCCCCCTGCGTCAGATTCGCAATCCCCATCGTGACGAACGCCAGAATCAGCAGCGGAATCACAAACTTTAGGAACGAAGCGAACAAGGTCGACGCCGTAACCACAATCCTATTCACCGGAGCCGGTAAAAAAGACCCAAACGCAATGCCCAGCGCAATGCCGATGAGCAGCCGCCCCACCAAACCAATACGAAACTTCTTTGCCATACCATCCTCCGTCATGGAAAACTCGACGTTCCCCTGACGCAAGTGAGCATACGATAAAACCTTTGGAAAATCAATTCTTGTGCGGCAGCCTAGCCGCTTCAAAAAAGCCCAAAGCGGGGGAGCGCAGCCCTCACACACAAAGCATAGCGCTTAGGGCGCCGCGCCGTAGGCCGCCTCAAAAGAAAGCAAGCCCCGCGCTTCCCGCTCGGCCTCTTCCAGCGCGCCGGAGCCTTGCAGCGCCTCAATCAAGAGCCCCACCTCAGGGACGCCCACGCCCCCCACACGCGCGGCGGCAAAGCAGCGCCCCACAAACTCACGCCGCTCGGCGCCGCCAGAGCGCAGAAACAACAACACCGGCAAACTCATCTTGCCTTCCACAACATCGTCCCCCCGTTCCTTCCCCGGCACGCCGCAGATAAGATTGCGCACATCGTCCAGAACCTGAAAGCCCACCCCCAGACGCTCAGCACGCAGAGCCAAACCTTCAACAAGATCCCCATCCGCAGCCGCGCAGCCGCCTAGCTCCACCGCGCGCGCCCCCAGCTCCACGGCAAAGCGCGCCAGAGAACCCGTCTTGAGCGCGCACATCGCATAGTACTCCTCGACGGACGGCGCCGCCCCGCCCCGGTGCCAGTCAATGTCCAGAGACTGCCCCAGGTGGAGACGCCGCATCGTCAGGGCCCACAGCGAATAGACGCTCAGCTTAAACTCCGCAGAAGCCTCCAAGCCGTCAATGCGCATCAGCGGCAAAAAGTAGAGAAAGCACCCCGCGTTCAAAGCCGCGTCCACCCCATACAACACGTGCGCCGCGGGCAACCCACGCCGCAGAGTCGACCCATCCTCAATGTCATCGTGAATAAGACTCGCGTTATGGCACAACTCCACCAGCGGCGCCAGCGGCAGCGCCCCCTCGCCCCCCCCCAGAGCCTCGCACACCAAACACGCCAAGAGAGGCCTCCACCGCTTGCCCCCGCGGCCAAGCACATCCGCGCACGGCCCCAACAAGGCTCCCGCCCCCGCGCCCACACCCGCGCCAAACGCGCCATCCAGCCACGCAGCCTGCGGCTCTTTCGGCAAAGCCCCCCCCAGCGCACCCTCAATCCGCTCCAACCAGGAAACAACGCCGTCGTCGCACACGCCGTCCAACAGAAGCCCCCTCACACGCCCAAACGCGTTTTCCACCGCATCGCCGCCCATCGCGCACACCCCCGCGCTCACAGCGCCTTCGACAAGAAAAGCTTCAAACGCTCACTCTGAGGAGAGCCAAAGAACACATCCGGCGCGCCGCGCTCACGAATCAACCCGCCCTCCATGAACAGCATCCGCGTCGACACCTCGCGCGCAAACCCCATCTCGTGCGTCACAATCACCATCGTCATCCCCTCGCAGGCCAACTGCTTAATCAAGTCAAGCACCTCCCCCACCATCTCAGGGTCAAGCGAACTCGTCGGCTCGTCGAACAACATCGCAAGCGGATTCATCGCCAGAGAACGCACAATCGCAATCCGCTGCTTCTCCCCACCCGACAACTCGCACGGATACGACCGCGCCTTCGATTCAAGCCCAATCCGCGCCAAGAGCCCGCGCGCCGCAAGGCCCGCCTCCCCCTTCGACGCCAAACCCAGCGCAACCGGAGCCAGCATGATGTTCTCCAGCACGCACAGATGAGGAAACAAGTTAAAATGTTGAAACACCATCCCCATCTTACACCGCAGAGCCCTCAAGTCCGCCCCCCGCCCCGAATACAGACGCCCGTCAAACCACACCTCGCCCCCCGACGGCGCCTCCAGCAAGTTTAAGCAGCGCAGAAACGTACTCTTCCCCGACCCGGACGGCCCCACAATGCACACCTTCTCGCCGCGCTCAATGCGCTCGCTCACTCCGTTCAGCGCGGCAAACCCGCCGTAACGCTTGGAAAGATTCTTCACTTCAATCAACGCAGCGCTCCTTTTAAGAGAAAGAAGGAGGGCGCGCCCCCCCTGAGCGCCGCCACAAAAGGCGCGCCGCCCCCCAGCACAGGCGCAAACGCCCCGCACTCCACCCAGAGACGACAAATCCTGCCCTCAAACCCCTTAGGGTCGAACGCCTTTTCCAATTCAATCGCTTTCATGCTCACCTTCACACGCGCGAGCATAGCATTAAAGCAGAGGAGGGGGGAGCCCCCCCCTACGCGCGCACTTCGTTGCGCGCTACCCCTCCAGCGGGGGGGGCCCGCCCCCCCCGCAACGCCCCCCCCAACTGGCGGCCCCAAGCGGGGGAGCGCAGCCCGCGAACGCAAAGCCCATCGCACAAGGCGCAGCGCCGTAGGCCGCAACAAAAGAACCCTCCGCGGTGCCTCATTTTAAAATGTAACCGTAAGGTTGTGGGCGCCTCATTTAGAAAAAGTAACTTTAGCCTTGTGAGCCGCCAAGAGAGCATTGACGGCACGATGGACATTTTGCTGT
>JAITNO010000120.1 GCA_031290405.1 Spirochaetaceae bacterium | reverse complement strand
GCGCCTGTGGCGCCCTTCTCCTATCTGAAGATGTCCAGTATGGACGGGAGCGGCGCGCTTACGGTGTAGCCGGCGAACCACTGGAGGGGGTAGGAGATGAGCTCGGGGATGAGGATGAGCGCCAGCACGAGGATGCACTGGAAGACGTAATAGGGGATGACGGGTTTGATGATCTGCTCCATTTTGACT
The DNA here is from genome assembly GCA_031290405.1 of Spirochaetaceae bacterium. Lineage (GTDB taxonomy): Bacteria > Spirochaetota > Spirochaetia > Treponematales > Breznakiellaceae > JAITXS01. The sequence continues at coordinate 8,659 of JAITNO010000120.1, read as the reverse complement.
TTTCCGGTGGCGCAGGCGACGTTGAGGACGGGCCCGACGGGCGGGGAGGTGAGGCCGAGGACGTTTGAGAGGGTGAAGACGATGCCGAAGTAGACGAGGTCGATGTTTGCGGCCTTGAGCAGGGGCAGCATGATGGGGGTCATGATGAGTATGGTGGGCACGACGTCGACGCAGGTGCCCATGACGATGATGATGAGGTTGAGGAGGAGGTTGAGGAGGAGTGGGTGGCTGACCAGCGGGCCGAGGGCGGCGGTCATCATCTGGGGGATGCGGCCGATGGTCATGATGTAGGCGGCGACCATGGCGGCGGCGGCGAGGAACATGACGACGGCGGACATCTTGGTGGCGGACAGGAACGCTTTGACGAGGACGCGGGGCTTGAGCTCGCGATACACGAAGACGCCGACGATGAGGGCGTAGACGACGGCGACGACGCCGGCTTCGGTGGCGGTGAATATGCCGCCGCGCAGACCGACGATGATGATGAGGGGGAGCAGCAACGCCCAGAGGCCGTCGAAGAAGATGCGGGCGGTTTCGCGCAGGCTGGGGCGGGGCTCATTCGACTTGACGCCGTCCTTGCGCGAGACGACGAACCACACGACGCACATGATGAGGGTAAGGTAGATGGCGGGGGCGACGCCGCCTAAGAAGAGCGACTTGATGGAGACGCCGGCGCACACGCCGTAGACGATCATGGGGACGGAGGGTGGCATGATGGGGGCGACGAGGTTGGCGGAGGCGACGAGGCCGGCGGACTTGGCGCGGTCGTAGCCTGAGTTGGCCATCATGGGTATGAGGATGGCGCCGAGCGCTGCGGTGCTGGCGACGGCTGAGCCGACGAGGCTGGCGAACATGAGGCAGGCTAAGATGGTGACGTAGCCTAAGCCGCCGGGGAGGCGCCCCACGAAGATGTTGCAGAAGGCGATGATGCGGCGGGTAAGGCCGCCGCGGTTCATCAGCTCGCCTGCGACGACGAAGAAGGGGAGGGCCATCATGGTTACGCTGTCGGTGCCGCGCATGAGTTGGGCGGCGATGATCTGCGGGTTGGTTGCGCTGCCGCCGAGGAGCATGGCGGTGGCGGCGGCGCAGAATATGAGGGCGAAGGCTATGGGCACGCCGAGCATGATGGCGGCTATCAAAAACACCAGGAACCCTATGGTTACTATCATTGTTTCTCCTATGGTGAGCGGCGCGGCGCGGGGGGCTTGTTTGTTTGCCCTCCGGTTGCCGCGTGCGTCCTACTCAAGCGACGTTACGGCGTCGTCGTCGCCCTCGTCTCGAATGCTGATAAGGCTGGCCACCGACATCTTCAGAACGAAGAGGCGGTAGAGGTTGGCCAGCGCGATGATGCCTATGGCGACGCCGGTGACGGCGCCGATGCCAAAGACGAGGTAGGTGGGGAACTGGGTGGCGACCCACCGGTCGTGCAGGTTCTGCGCGGAAAGCGCGAGGCTGCCGGCGGTGAGGATGTACATGAGCCAGATGATGCAGACTTGGACGGCGGCATAGACGATCTTCCCGACGAGCGGCGGCACGCGCAAGAGGACGCTCTCGATGAGGAGGTGCCTGTTGTCGCGCATGGCGCCGATGGCGCCCAGATAGACGAGGTAGATGAAGCAAAGCCGCGCTATCTCTTCGGACCAGACAAAGCCCTTGCCGAAGAGGTAGCGCAACACCACGTTCATGAATACGAGGAGTATCATCACCGCCAGAAAGACGGTGATGAGTGTCTCCACTCCCCGAAAGAGCGCGTCTAAGAACCTTTTCACTTACTGAATCGCCTTGATTCTGTCGGTGAGCGGCTTCGCCCAGTCATACTGCGCGTAGAGCCCGTCGGTAAGCGGCTTGATAAGCTCGACGATCCGCGCCTGGTCGTCCGGCGAACAGGCGGTAACGGTGAGGCCTTTCCCGGTGAGGAAGGCGCGGTCGTTGTCGACGCTCTTGATGTAGTCGTCCCAGGCTTGGGCCATTGTCGCCTTTGCGGCGGCGGCGACGATCTTCTGCGTCTCGGCGGGGAGCCCGTCCAGGAAGGGCGCGCTCACGATGAGCTCGAGCGTGGCGATGATGTGGTTCGTCTCGTAGATGTACTTCTGCACTTCGTAGAACGCCTCGCTTATGACGGTAACCATGCCGTTGTCCTGCCCGTCGACGACGCCGGTCTCCAGCGCCGAAAAGAGCTCGCCGAGCGGTATGACTTGGGCGTTGGCTCCGAGGTTGCTGGCGATGCCGACGTGGATGGGATTGCCGGGCATTCGGAACTTCTGCCCTTTGAAGTCGTCGACGCTGGTCAGCTTCTTGTTGCTGGTGAAGGTGCGGGCGCTGTTCGGGCCCCAGGCGAGCATATACGTCGTGGGGAACTTCGCGTGGAACTCCGCGTTGATCTCGTCGGCGACGGCGCTCGTCCACACATTCTTCGCGTGGCCGAGGTCGCGGTAAAGGAAGGGCCAGTCGGAGATCATCATCGTGGCGTATTCCTGGTTCATCGGCGTTCCGACGATGGCCACTTCGATGGTGCCGTTGCGGACGCCGTTCCAGAGGTCGGCCTCGTTGCCGAGGGTGCCCGAATGGTAAATCTCGACGGTAACGGTGCCCTTCGTTTCCTTTTCAATCTGCGGTTTGAACACGTTGTCCAGGGCCGCCGCCACGGGGTGCGAGGCGCCCCAGTTGTCTCCAACCTTGAGCGTTATCTTTTCGCTCTTCGAACACCCTGTAAAAACAGCCGCAGTCGCGCACAGCGCGACAATTAATTTCTTTCCATGTTTCATTTTTCTCTCCTTGAGATATAATTTTTTCAGTGCAACACTGTTCTTTCCATTATAAAGCAAATCCGCCAGATGTCAACCTTTATTTATACGGGAGGGGGAACCCCGAGCGGACAGGACAAATGCCCAGGGCGGCGGGGGGAACGAGTTAATCAGCGCGTCTCTAGCTTGTCCAGTCGCTGTGGAAGAACTCGCCGCGCGGCTTGTCGGTGCGTTCGTAGGTGTGCGCGCCGAAATAGTCTCTCTGGGCTTGCAGGAGGTTGGCGGGCAGCCGCTCGCTGCGGCAGCCGTCGAAGTAGGAGAGGGCGCTTGCCAGCGCGGGGACGGGGATGCCGTTGAGCGCGGCGGCGGCGACGACGCGGCGGAGCGCGCCTTGCCCGTCTTCGAGGGCTTGGGCAAAGTAGGGGTCGAGCAGGAGGTTTTCCAGGCGCGGGTTTTTGACGAACGCATCCTTAATCTTCCCCAAAAACGCGGAGCGGATGATGCAGCCGCCGCGCCACATGAGCGCGATGCCGCCGTAGTTGAGCTTCCACGCGTGCCCGGCGGCGGCTTCCCGCATGAGGAGGAAGCCTTGCGCGTAGGAGATGAGTTTTGCGGCGTAGAGGGCGTCCTCGAGGTCGGCGATGAACGCTTTCTTGTCGGCGGGCGGGGTTTTTTGCGGCGCGGTAAAGTGTTTTGAGGCGCGCACGCGCTCCTCCTTGGCGGCGGAGAGGCAGCGGGCGAACACCGCCTCGCCGATGAGGGTGAGGGGGACGCCTGCGTCGAGGGCGGCTATGCCGGTCCATGCGCCGGTGCCTTTCTGTCCGGCGGCGTCGAGTATCTTTTCGACGAGCGGCGCGCCGTCGGCGTCGGCAACGCCCATGATGTTCCGCGTGATTTCGATGAGGTAGCTGTCGAGCTTGCCCTTGTTCCACGCCCCGAAAACATCGCCCATTTCGCGGTGGCTCAGGGCTAGGAGGTCTTTCATGATCTGATAGGCTTCGCAGATGAGCTGCATATCGCCGTACTCGATGCCGTTGTGCACCATCTTGACGAAATGCCCGGCGCCGTTCTCGCCTACCCATTCGCAACAGGGGCCCTCGCCGGGGACGCGCGCGGCTATCTTCTGCAAGACGCCCTTGACGAGCGGCCAGGCGACGGCGGTGCCGCCGGGCATTAGAGAGGGGCCTTTTAGCGCGCCTTCTTCGCCGCCTGAAACGCCTGTCCCGATGAAGTGCAGGCCTTTCGATTCGACGTATGCGGTGCGGCGGATGGTGTCCCTGTAGTTGGAGTTGCCCCCGTCGATGATGACGTCGCCTTTTTCCAGCGCGCCGAGCAGGGCCTCGATGGTCTCGTCCACGGCTTGCCCGGCCTTTACCATGATGAAGGCTTTGCGCGGCGTCGAAAGCGCGGCGGCAAACGACGCGATGTCCTTGAAGCCGGCTATCCTTTTCCCCGCGCCCCGAGTGGCAAGAAAGGCGTCGGTCTTGGACGCGGTGCGGTTGTAGACGGCTACGGAAAGGCCTTTGCTTTCCATGTTAAGCGCGAGGTTTTCGCCCATGACGGCGAGCCCGATTAGTCCAATGTCGCATTGAATCATACTGCCTCCGTGCACGCTCTGTTTTCAGGCGTCCTGGTTGTTTCAGGGCCGCCCCAGACAGGGCTTGCGTAAAAAAATGATTTATGTTACCTTACTCCCCAGAACGATGGCGGCGTAGCTCAATTGGCAGAGCGAACGGCTCATATCCGTTAGGTCATAGGTTCAATCCCTATCGCCGCTAATTCCCCCCCGGCCCCTCACCGGCCCCTTGGCGAGCGGGCCCTATTGAGCGGGCGCCCCTCACCGGCCCCCTGGCGAGCGGGCCCTGTTGAGCGGGCGCCCCTCATCGGCCCCCTGGCGAGCGGGCCCTGTTGAGCGGGCGCCCATCGAGCGGCCCCCTGCCGAGCGGGCCCTGTTAAGCAAGCCCCCACCGACGATCGTTCATCCTTCAATGTCCAGCAACGAGGCTGAGGCGCTTTCCGTGTAGAGCTGCCGCCGCTTGAGGGCAAACGGATTGGCCCTGATGTTCTTTATATCCGAGCGCAAGACATTCAGCCGCACTTGGAGGAGCTTTTTATTTTCGTTGACGCGCAGGACGGCCTCGTCCTTGAGCGCCTCGAGGCACGACTGAAGCTCGGCCGCCTCGGCCGCCGCGCCGTCCGCCTGGGTGCCGCCTGCCTCCGCAAAGCCAAACACCATCCGCAGGGGCGCGATGCTCTTCTGAATCGTAAAGATGTCGGCGATTATCTTTTCTTCCATCTTGATATGCTCGGAAAGATCGTCCGCGCTCCCCGATTCGATGACCGTTTTCTGCTTGTCGAGCACGACGAGATAGTTTTGGAACCGGTCGCGCTGTTCGAGGAGCAGTTCCCGAAAGCGCCCAAGGACGGCGACGCGCTTCTTGATTTCAAGCGCTGAGAGTTCCCCCTGCGCGCCCGGCGCCGGGGTGTGATGTTCATGGTGCATATTAACCCGCCAAACTTATGCCGGCCGGGCTTTGTTTAACATCCGGCCCCATCTTTGCGATAAGCTCGACCCACGTTACGCGCAGGTCGCCAATCATCTTGCGAACGGCGGCAATCCGCGCGTCGTCGCGGGAAATGTTTGCCTCGAGCAGCTCCTTGTTGAACCACGTGTAGAGCGAAAAAAGGTTCCGGGCAATCTCGCCGCCTTTTTCAAAATCCAGGGAAACCATCAGTTCGGTCACAATTTCCTGCGCCTTGATAAGCGCCTTGCTTATCTTTTCGATTCCGCCGGGATCCCGTTGCGCGCCGGAATTCAGCCTCAGAAGCTCCAGCGCATAGTCAAGGTTCTTCACCGCTCCGTCGTAGAGCATGATGATGAGCTGCCCCTGCCCCGCCGTCTTAATTTTCGTCTGCTTATAGGCCGCCAGTTTGTCGGAATATGCCATAAAATCTCCCTTATCAATTACAATTCAACTTCGTTCTATTTTCGGCGCGACGGCAAAGACTATAAAGCTTTTTAGTGAGCGCCCCTAAATCCCAAGCTTCCCACCCCGGCCCTTGTCCGCTGCGGAGCGCAACCTCTTCACCTGTTCGTCGGTAAGATAATCGTCGAAGGACATCTGCCGGTCGATGACGGCGCCGGGCAGTATCTCGACAATCCGCGTGGCCACCGACGCCACAAATTCATGGTCGTGCGAGTTGAAGATGATGACGCCGGGGAACGCCTTGAGCCCGTCGTTCAGCGCCGTAATCGCCTCAAGGTCGAGGTGGTTCGTCGGCTCGTCGAGTATCAGCACATTGGCGCCGGAGAGCATCATCCTGGAGAGCATACAACGCACCTTTTCGCCGCCGGAGAGCACGTTCACCGGCTTTAAGGCCTCGTCGCCGGAAAAGAGCATACGCCCCAGGAAGCCGCGCACATAGGTCTCGTCCTGGTCGCTCGAATACTGCTTCAGCCAGTCGGTGATGGACTCGGTTCCCTCAAAAAACGCGGCATTGTCTTTGGGGAAATAGGAAAACGACGTCGTCTGCCCCCATAAAAATGTGCCGGAATCCTGCGTTCGCACACCGGCAATCACGTCAAAGAGGGCGCTCTTGGCAATATGTTCAAGCCCGACGAAGGCAATTTTGTCATTCTTGTTGACGGTGAGCGAAAAATCGCGCAGCAGCGGCGCGCCCTCGGCGGAAACGCACAGCTTTTCGACGGACAGAACGTTGTTGCCGATGTCGCGTGTAGGCTTGAAGCCGACGTAGGGGAACTTCCGGCTCGTTACCACAACGCTGTCAAGGTCCAGCTTTTCCAACACCTTCTTGCGGCTGGTAGCCTGGCGGCTCTTCGCCGCGTTCGACGAAAACCGCTGGATGAACTCCTTGAGTTCCTTCGCCTTGTCCTCGCGCTTTTTAAGCTGTTCCTTCGCCTGCCGCTGGAGCATCTGGCTCATCTGGTACCAAAAATCATAGTTGCCCGAATACGCGCTTATCCGCCCCATGTCAATGTCGCAGATGTTCGTGCAGACCGCGTTGAGGAAGTGTCTGTCGTGCGACACCACGATGACGATGTTCGGGAAATCAATCAGAAACTCTTCCAGCCAGGAAATCGATTCCAAATCCAGACCGTTCGTCGGCTCGTCGAGCAGCAGAATGTCGGGATTGCCGAAGAGCGCCTGGGCGAGGAGCACCCGCACCTTCTTCGTCTCGTCAAGCTCGCCCATCGCCTTCTTCTGGTCGTCCTCGCCGAGCCCCAGCCCCGACAGCATCACGCCCGCCTCGGCCTCCGCCTCCCAGCCGCCGAATTCGGCAAAATCAGACTCCAGCTCCGCCGCCCGCAGCCCGTCCGCCTCGGTAAAATCCTCCTTCGCATAGACCGCCTCGCGTTCCCTCATAATCGCATAGAGTTTTGGATAGCCGTAGATCACCGCCTCCAGCACCGAAAATTCATCGAAGGCGAAGTGGTCCTGCTGCAACACCGCAAGCCGCTCCCCGCTGGAAATCGCAATCTCGCCCTTGTCGTGCTCCACCTGCCCGTCCAGAATCTTGAGGAAGGTCGATTTCCCCGCGCCGTTCGCCCCGATAATCCCGTAACAGTTCCCCGGAGTGAACTTGAGATTAACATCCTTAAACAGAGTCCTCTCGCCATAAGCGAGGCTTAGTTCAGAAACAGAAATCATTAAATACCTCTTGTATGTCTTTGCCGGAAACGTCCGCCATAACAGCGTTCCCCGCCATGAACCCCCACTCTATCAGCAACGCCCACTTTAAGGAAGGCGCCACAGGGCGCCACAGGCGCTTTTTGCGGCCTACGGCGCTAAGCCCCCAGCGATACGCCTTAAGGTTGAGCTCTGCGTTCCCCAGCTTTCGGGAGCCACAGTCTCTTTTTGCGCCCTACGGGGCTACGCCCTCAGCGATAGGCTTTAGGGCTGAAGGCTGCCCTCCCCAGCTTTCGGCTTTATTTTTGTAAAGAGAAGAGGGAAGAGGGCGCATCCCCTCCGCGCCGCAGGCGCGGAGGGGTCGGGCTTTGCGCGGTTCCGCTGCGCTCCATTCCCCCCGCTGCGCGGCGGGAACGCTGCGCGCCGCTCCAATCCCTTGCGCGTTGCAAACCGGGGCCTTTGTTCGCTCCATCCGCCACCCTTGCGCTGGTAGCGTCCTTCGTCGTGCAAGCCCTCCGCAACAGTCCATTCGCATTGAGGTTGTAAATTCGCGCCGCTGTCGCGGCGTGCGGAACGCGGGGGGCGCCGCCCCCCACACCCCCCGCTGGGAGGTTTTTTAAGGCCTCCCAGACCCACCACTAAATTTTCCCTCTTGACATATTTCACGAGCCGTGCGATAATAAATCAGCATGATAAAAAACGCCCAGAGGGCCGCATCGAACGTGAACACTCCATTGACCCTGACCGCTGCCACGCGCGCGCGTACGTACGAACGTACGAACGTACGAACGTACGAACGTACGAACGTACGAACGTACGAACGTACGAACGCGATTATATAGCCCAAACAAACACTGTCAAGCCCCCATCGATGAAACGCCCTCAACAGGCCCTGCGGAGGGCGTTTTGACGCCAAAATACGTAACTTTCACGGGCTTTTTCAGTCTATTCTTAGGTAGGAGCGGTTTATTCTTAGGTAGGAATGGTTCATTACTTGGTAGGAATGGTTCATTACTTGGTAGGAATGGTTCATTCTTAGGTAGGAATGGTTCATTACTTGGTAGGAATGGTTCATTCTTAGGTAGGAATGGTTCATTACTTGGTAGGAATGGTTCATTACTTGGTAGGAGCGGGTCATTATTTGGTAGGAGCGGGTCATTCTTTGGTGGGGATGGTGTGTTCTTTCCTGGAAACAAGCTTCCTCCGGGTGGGGGGGAGCTTGCGCTTAAACGGTATTGTGCGCCGCGCAAACGGCGTAAGAGAGGC
>JAITNO010000025.1 GCA_031290405.1 Spirochaetaceae bacterium | reverse complement strand
ACATCGCCCTCACCCCGCCCCGCCGCGAGCCAAACCCGCCCCGCCGTCTCGCACGGCCCCCCTTCCTTTGACCTTTTCCGCCCGTCCGGCGCCCCCCTCCGCCCGTCCGGCGCCGTTTTCAGCCTGTCTCGGGTAGCTCTCCGCTCACGCCGGGTTGTCCTCCGTGATACGCGCGGACGCCACTACGAGCGACGCGGACGCCACTCCGAACGACGCGGACGCCACTCCGAACGATGCGGAGTAGCGTCCGCAGGCGGGGGGCTTGACTCTTTTTGCTGGATGCTCTACTCTGAGGGACGGATAGAAAAGACTTACGCTTGCAAGGAGGACTCTATGTCGCGTACGCAAAACTATATTCCCCGGAAGGATGTCCGGTTCGACGAGTGGCTCGGCGTTCTGACGCGCTTTGTCGTCTCTAAAACGTGTGGTGGGGCGCCTGCGTGGACGCATATTCCGTCCGAAGCTCTTAAAACGCTGTCGGATGGTTACGCCCGGTGGCACGACGCTTGGACGCAGGTGAACGGCCCCCACACGTCGGGGGATACTCTCTATAAGAACGAAACGCGCAAGGCTGCGGAATCGTTTGTGCGCCCCTTCGTCAACCAGTATCTGCGCTTCCCGCCTGTTACCGACGCGGATCGCACATCGATGGGGATCCATAACCGCGACAAGGTTGCGACGCGGATCAAAAAGCCGCATACGGTGCCGCTTATTACGGAGATTGCGTCCAGGCGGGGACACCTGATGCTGATTCGCTTTAGGGACGAGTCTGTGGAAAGGAGCGAGGCGATTCCCTACGGCTTCAAGGGGTGTTTGTTCCGCTATGCGTGGGGCCCGAAACGCCTGAACGACACAAAAGAGCTGAAGGAGAGCTGCGTCATGACGGCCTCGCCGTACCTTTTGACGAAGCTCCCCCCCGAAGCGGAGGGGATGTGGCTCTCGTGCTGCCTTCAATGGCTGAATACGCGCGGCGAAGAGGGCCCCGAAAGCGACATTTTCTACGCGATTATCTTGTAGCGCCCTACGGGTGGGGGGCGGGTAGCGCCCTTCGTCGTGCAAGCCTTCCGCAACAGTCCATTCGCATTGAGGTTGTAAATTTGCGCCGCTATTCGCGGCGTGGGGCTGCGCCGTGAGCGATGGGCTTTGCGTCCGCACGCGGCGTTCCCCCGCTTTGGGCTTTTTTGTTGCGGCCTACGGGTGGGGGGGGCGGGTAGCGCCCTTCGTCGTGCAAGCCCTCCGCAACAGTCCATTCGCATTGAGGTTGTAAATTTGCGCCGCTATTCGCGGCGTGGCGCTGTGCCTTGTGTTTGGGTGGTTGCGGGGGGACGCCTCTTATGCGTATGTTCGTTTTCGGATCTTCCTGTGGGTGTGCACAAGGTATGTATCGCCGGCGGCGGGCGAGGTAAAGGGTTCGGGGATGGTTAAGCCTCGCGAGTCAAGGCTTTCTAGGTAGCCGCCTAACGCTTCCCTTGCCATGCGCTTTGCCTCTTCAAGGGTCTCTCCGCTGCTGAAACAACCGGAAAGATCGGGGAATTCCACGCTGAAACTGCCGTCGTCTTCCTTCCAGATATGAGCGGGGTATGCTTTCATGGTAGCCTCCTTCAATTTTTTTTGTTGCGGCCTACGGGTGGGGGGGGCGGGTAGCGCCCTTCGTCGTGCAAGCCTTCCGCAACAGTCCATTCGCATTGAGGTTGTAAATTTGCGCCGCTATTCGCGGCGTGGCGCGCAAAGGCCTCCGCCCTCTCCCTCTCAACCTTGAATCCTTTTGAGTTGATTGATGAGTGCGGCGATGTCTTTGTGCAGGGGGGCCTCTAGGAAAAGATTTTGGATGGTGAGGGTTTCGCTGTGCAGGGCGAGGCGGGCGATGAGGGGGCGCTCTTCGTTGGGGTCGCCGCGCCAGGCGCGCTTTAGTTTGGACAGGTAGAGGGGATGCGCCGTGCCGTAGAGTTCGTCGCAGACGATGGGGTGGCCGAGGCTGGCCAGGTGGACGCGTATCTGGTGCTGGCGGTCTGTAAGGGGGCGGACGGACAGGACGCTGTGGGTGGGGGCGCCGCAGATGCGCGTGAACTGGGTGATTGCGGGTTTGCCGCGGCGTTTGTCGACGATGGTCAGATGGTCTTTTGTGCCGTCGGCTCGGAGGGGGAGGGCGCATTCGGTTTCGTCCCAGTGGGTTCTGCCGTGGACGACGGCGATGTAGGTCCTTTTGACGGCGCGGCTTTCAAATTCGAGTGAGAGTCTTTTGTGCGCGGCGGCGTTTTTGGCAAAGACGACGAGCCCCGAACAGCCGTTGTCGATGCGGTGCACGCGCAGTAAGGCGGTGGAGGTGGAAAAAACTTCGCGCAGGAGTTGGTCGAGTCGTGGGCTGGCGTGGTTCCACCAGTCGGCGCAGACGGAGACGCCGCTTGCCTTGTTGACGGCGAGGATGTCTTCATCTTGATGGACGATGGCGTAGGGTGGGTTCTTTTTCACGGGCTTTTATCTGCCGCCGCCGTGGCGGCGCTGAGGGGGCAGTCGACGCCTACGAGGTGCTTATACTGGGCGACGGCCTGGCGGAAGAGCATATCTTCGCCGTTGATGGCGAGGCAGCCGGCGGCTAGGGCGCGCTTAAGGAACGCTGTGCGCGCGGGCTTGTACACGATGTCGATGACGGCCTCTTTCCCGCTGAACTGATAGTGGGGCAGCGGGTCCCCGTTAAGGTCGGGCTCCATGCCGACTGAGCTTGTCTGTATGACGACGTCGGAGAAGCTCCGCGCGCGCTGTGCGCCTTTTTCGTCGAGGGCGCCGTACTCGAAGCGGTAGCGGGTGGCGAGTTGTTTCGCGCGGTATGCGTCCCTGTTGAGTACGAGGGCCTTGCCCCGCAGCCTGCTGATGACGGAACATATTGCCCGCGCCGCGCCGCCTGAGCCTATGACGGTGCACCTCTTCCACCTGAGGTTCTTCTTGTGCAAAAGATTGAGGAGCGATTCCTGGAAGCCCTGCGTGTCGGTGTTGTAGCCCGACCAGCCCTCTGGCGTGCGGACGATGGTGTTGCACGCGCCGACGGATTTTACTTCGTCGCTGGCGCTGTGGAGGTAGTGCAGGACGGATTCTTTGTGGGGCACGGTTATCGAGGCTCCGGCAAGCGGAATGATGCTGGCAAGCTTGAGGAAGGATTCTATGGTGTCGGCGGGGAAGCGGATGTAGACCTTGTTCATCTTCTCTTGATGGAAGATGCCGTTGTAAAATGGCGGGCTCCCCGTTGATTGCAGGGGATAGCCGGCGATGCCGTAGACTTCGGTGTCGTCGTCTATGCCGCGAAAGTGGAACGCGTCGCAGAGTTCCTGGGGGTCTGTCTGGCCGAGCGAAAGGTTGTGAAAGCCTTCTTCGTTTTTTACCGCCGCGTAGGTCAACGCCGAGCCCAGCCGCGCGGCGAGGAGGCGCGTGCACTGCCCCATGTCGCCCATCGCAATGAGTATCTTCTCTTTTTCCTTGAGTTCTTGCGCCGCCTCAAACAGGGTGCACACGTCGTCCAGGCCCTGAGGCGTTACCGCCGCTTTGGCGATCTCGTCTCCGACGCGGTAGAGCGACCGCATACGGGGGACGAGGTCGGCAAAGCCCCCGTCAAAGCAGTGGAAAGAACGGATGATGCGCGTTCGGTAGGTGCGCGCCACCTCTTCCAGGCCGGGCGCGTCAAGGTCGTCTTCCATGTCCACGTAGGCGAAGTTGCGCCGCGCGTCGGGGTGGGCAAAGGCCAGCGCCTTCGACAGAAGCACGATGCGGGCGCCCTCGCCCCGGACAAAACAGCCGCCGTCGGTCTTCCGCCTTACCGTCAGAATCACCGGTATGCCGGCAAGAACCGGAAACCCCCGTATAAAGGCCAGCTCGTCCTCGTCAAGGCAATCCACGCGCAATTCCGCGGCGTCGATGTACGGACGGTATCGCTCAATCGCCTCCAAATCGCGCGCTATCGTTTTTCCCGTCAAACACAGGCATATCTTCGACATCGTTCCTCCTCCCTCGTCAGCCTAATAATCGGCGCGGTAAACATAGATCTTCGACACCTTGCCCGCCGCGTCAATGTCATACCGAATCTCCGTCTTCCACGCCCGCTCGGGAACCTCCGCAACAATGTATGAGCCCTTGTCGACGGCCGCCTCCCCGTAGACCATGGCAAGCGTCAACTTGGAATCGCCCACGCCAACCGCGCCGGCCCGTCGGGGCGAAACCTGCCACACGCGGTCGTTAAAGAAATAAAAATCCGCACCCTGATACTCAAACACCACATCGTCCTGCCATTCCTGCGCGCCCCGCGACGCGTGCACCGCGCGAGGCGGACCGAACGAAAGGAGCACGTCGGCCACGCTCAAGCCGAGCAACGCGACGGGATCCTCCACATCGGATGCCGTCTTATACGCATCGGGGGCCTTCTGCGCGGCGGCGGGAGCGCACACAAACGCCACCGCCAAAAGCGCCAAAAGCGGCGCGGCGCGCCTCATCCCGGCGGCCAGCGGAGAGAGCGCCCGCCCAGAACGTGAATGTGCAGATGGTCCACCGTCTGGCCGCCGTCGGCCTTGCAGTTGACGACGAAGCGCCCCCCGCCCTCTTCCAGCCCCAGCTCCTTCGCCAGCGACGCCGCCGTGCCCAAGAGCCTCCCCAGCAGCGCCTCGTCCGCGCCGCCCGCTTCCATCACATTCGCAATATGCCTCTTGGGAATAACCAGAAAATGCACCGGAGCCTGAGGCGCAACATCGTGAAAAGCAAAAAGCTCCCCATCCTCGAAAATCTTTCTTGAAGGAACCACCCCCCGCGCAATTTTACAAAACAAACAGTCGTCCATAACGCCTCCACCCCCCATGTTAACGCTTTGTAAGGTTAAGCGCTAGAAGGCGCAGTGCACTGTCGATGGAACAATTGGAAGCGATGGCTGACGAATGACGCCAATGCGGCCCCCCTCTCTTTCCCCCTCTTGACAAAAATAAAAACCCATGAGACAATAAACCAATGATTGCAAAAGCCCAGACTGCTGCGCCGACCACGAACACACCATTGACCCTGACCGCTAACACGCGCGCGCGCGTACGAACGTACGAACGTACGAACGTACGAACGTACGAACGTACGAACGCGATTATACTGGGCTAGAAACCACTGTCAAGCCCCTTCGCGGGGCGCGCTGCCGAAAGGCGCTGATTTACCGCGTTTTTCGCATCTTTCTTCTGAATTTTCTCAATCTTTTCTATACTATGGGCTCAAGTCTTGGGTTGCGGGCGTCTTTTCCTGCGGCGTGTCGCGGCTTGTCGTGGCTGGTTCTTCTGGATTTTCTCGATCTTTTCTCTATAACGATCTCCTCCGGCGGGTCGCGGGTGTCTTTTCCTGCGGCGTGTGGGGGGGGGCTTTTTTCGTTTTTTGCGCGGCTGGGCGGTGGGCGCGGCGTGGGGTTTTGCCGCGTGGTGGGGTGTGGGCGGTTTTGTGACGGTTGTCACAAGGTTGGTGACGGTTGTCACAAGGTTGGTGACGGTCGTCACAAGGTTTGTGACGGTCGTCACAAGGTTTGTGACGGTCGTCACAAGGTTTGTGACGGTCGTCACAGGGTTGGTGACGGTCGTCACAAGGTTGGTGACGGTCGTCACAGGTTTGGTGACGGTCGTCACAAAATTGATTGCGGAGGCGATCGGCGCGGTCCTGGATGTGGGCGGCGTGGGCGCGGGTGTTGTGGTTTTGGATGCGGGTTTCGCTTTGGCCGGTGGCGGCGGGGGGCCGGCAGATTAAACGGTATTTTGCGCCGCGCGAGCGGCGACAAGAGAACATGCTCGTAGAGTGTGTATAAAACTAAAGCCGTGCGGGCTTTAAACGCAAAGGATTATTATGAAGCAGAAAAAATT
>JAITNO010000017.1 GCA_031290405.1 Spirochaetaceae bacterium | reverse complement strand
CCCTCCTTTCATTTTGAAGGCGGATGGTGTATGCTGGCGGCGTAAGGATGGACAAGTGGTAAAAGCAGTTTTTAGACCCGGTGAGGTTGAGATAGGCAGTTCAAAGGTTGTTTTGGAGGCTCCTTTCCACGAGGAAGTCGCGCCGGCGGAGGCGCCGACGGAGGCGGAGGCGGAGGCGGTCTTTGAGGGGCCGACGGCGGAGGAACTGCGGGCGGAGGCTGAAGCGTTTAAGGAGAGCTGGGAAGCGGAAAAAGCGGCGATGACGCACGCGGCGCGGTCCGAGGCGGAGTTGATTGCCAGCGACGCGCGGCATCAGTCTGAGGAAAGGCTCAAGAACCTTGATGCGGAGATTGCGGCGCGGCTGGAAGGGGCGGAGGCGGATGCTCTGCGCCAAAAAGAGGCGGCGGGGGCGGAGGCACAGGCCGTCAAAAAGCTGGCGGAGGCGGAGGCTCTGGCGTGTAAGGAGCAGGCGGGCAAGGAGGGGTTCGAGCGGGGCCGCGCGGAGGGGTACGAGGCGGGGAAGGGTGAGGTTCAGCGTCTGGTTCTGCGAACGCAGGTGATTTTGGAGCGGATTCAGGATAAACGGGACGATATTTTTTCGGAGGCGGAACAGCAGATTGTGGACTTGACGCTGCTGATTGCGCGGAAGGTTGTCAAGTCGATTGCGGAGGCGCAGCGGGATGTGGTTGTGGAAAACATTAAGGCGGCGTTGAGCAGGGCGAAAACACGGGGGTCGGTGAGGGTGCGGGTTAATCTTGCCGACCTGGAGCTTTCCACCGAGCACGCGGCGGAGTTTACGAAGTTGATTGAGGGCGGTGGGACTGTTCAGATTCTGGAAGACAGTTCGATTGACAAGGGGGGCTGCGTGGTGGAGTCTGATTTTGGGGAGGTTGACGCGCGGATTGCGAGTCAGCTTGCGAAGCTTGAAGAGAAGCTGCTTTCGGTGTCGCCGCTTAAGGGGTAAGCGTTTACGGATTTTATGGAAGCGTTGTTTGAAAAATACATTGCGGCCGTCAGGGAGACGGAGACGCTGACCTGCGTGGGATATGTTTCCCGCGTCAAGGGGATTCTGATTGAGAGTCGGGGGCCCTTGGCGGTGATTGGCGAGCTGTGTCTTCTGGATGCGCCGGATCTTGAGCTTTACGCCGAGGTGGTGGGGCTGGACGGCCCGACGGTGCAGTTGATGGCGTTTGGCGATACGGCGGGCATCGAGATTGGCAGCCGCGTGCGGGCGACGGGGGAGGCGCTCTCGGTTGCCTGTTCGCCGGAGTTGATTGGGCGCGTTCTGGGGCCGCTGGGGAAGCCCGTCGACGGGAAAAAGCCGATCGTGGGGAACGTCCGCTATCCGGCGGCGGCAAAGGCGCCCCCCGCGCTTTCCCGCCCGACGATAAAGCGGCGCATCACGACGGGCATCCGCGCCGTCGACGGCTTGCTTGCCTGCGGCGAAGGGCAGCGCCTCGGCGTGTTTTCCGGTTCCGGCGTCGGGAAGTCGACGTTTCAGGGGATGATAGCCCGCAACACATCGGCGGACGTCAATGTTATCGCGCTGATTGGCGAGAGGGGGCGCGAGCTCAACGACTTTATCGAGCAGAGCCTGGGCGAAGAGGGCATGAAGCGCTCCGTCATCGTGGTTTCGACGGGGGAGGAGCCCGCGCTCGCCCGTCTGCGGGGGGCCTACATTGCGACGGCGCTTGCCGAATACTTCCGCGACCGCGGCATGAACGTAATGCTCCTTTTCGATTCCGTTACCCGCTTTGCCCGCGCCCAGCGCGAGATCGCCCTCTCCGTGGGGGAAGTCCCCGCCCAGCGCGGCTACACCCCTTCAGTCTTCGACCTGCTCCCAAAACTCCTCGAACGGACGGGCGCCTCGGACAAGGGGACGATCACCGCCTTTTACACCGTGCTTGTCGACGGCGACGACCTGGACGAGCCCATATCCGACAATGTGCGGGGCATACTCGACGGGCATATCGTGCTGTCCCGCGCGCTTGCCGCCCGCGGGCACTACCCCGCCATCGATGTCTTGCAGAGCATCTCCCGCCTTGCCAACGACGTATCGGGCCGTGAATCGCGGAAAGCCGCGCTTGCCGTCAAACAGTACATCGCCGCCTACGCCGAGGCGGAAGACATCATCAACGCCGGGGCGTATAAGAGCGGCTCGAATCCGGCAATAGACGCCGCCATCGAAAAGCGCGCGGAAATCGAAGAGTTCCTGATTCAGAGCATGGATGAAAGATCAACGCTTGCCGAAACACTCGGACGGATGGGCGCCATAGCCGGCGTCGAAATCCCCGACGACGAGATGATGCTGCTTTCCTAAGGACACACCCCCAGGCCGCCGCCCACCGCTTGTTTTTCCCTCTGGTTTGCGGTACCATGCGGATATGATTTTTGAAGACACCATTACCATCCCGCAAGACCGTAGGCTGCATTTGGATTTGATACTTCCAAAGACCATGCCCTGCGGCGCGGCGCTGATTAAACTCATCCCGCAAGCCTCCCCCACCATGCTAATAAGCGAATCCGCGCTGGCCAAGGATTGGAATGCCCCCGCCGAGGACTTGGCATGGCAAAGTTTGTAAAAGGCGATATTGTCGTCATTCCGTTCCCCTTTTCTGACTTGAGCGGCTCCAAACGCCGCCCCGCTTTTGTCGTAAAAGATCTGCCGGGCGACGACAGTATCCTTTGCCAAATAACCAGTGTTTCAAAATCAGACATATTCGCATTGCCACTGGACGGTACGGATTTCATACATGGCTCTCTTCCTGTTGCCAGTTTTATACGGCCAAACAAGATTTTCACCGCTGATAAAAGTCTTGTCTTGTATACGGCGGGCCATCTTTCTGACGCAAAAACTACCGAAGTGATTAACGCGGTTGTCGCTATCATCAAAAATTAAACGTCTGCTCAAATCCGCATGATAGTTGCGCCCGGCATAGCCGCCCGCCCCCTCGTCAATCAACGCACCCAATAACAAGGGGCGGGCAAGATTACTCATCCTGCCCGCCCCTTGTTAATCAGCGTGTCCTAAGCGTCACTTCTCGCTCGGCGCTTCCAGCCAGTTCATCATCGCGCGCAGCTCCGCCCCCACCTTTTCAATCGGGTGGGCCGCTTCCAGGGCCCGCATCCTATTGAAGAACGGACGGTGCGCCTGATTCTCAAGAATCCACTTCTTCGCAAACTTGCCCGTCTGAATGTCGGCAAGCACCCGCCGCATCGTATCCTTCGTCTCCTCAGTGATGATCTTCGGCCCCGTAACATAGTCTCCGTATTCAGCCGTATCGGAAATCGAATAGCGCATAAACTTCAGCCCGCCGCGGTTCACCAGGTCGATGATCAGCTTCATCTCGTGCATCACCTCGAAATAGGCGCTCTCCGGCTGGTAACCCGCCTCAACCAACACCTCGAAGCCGCACTTCATCAGCGCCGAGACGCCCCCGCAGAGCACCGCCTGCTCACCGAACAGATCCGTCTCCGTCTCCTCCTTGAACGTCGTTTCCAGCACACCCGCGCGGGCGCCGCCAATCGCCGCCGCATACGCCAAGCCAAGCCGCTTCGCGTCCCCCGTCGCATCCTGGTGGACCGCGATAAGACAAGGAACACCCTCGCCGTCCTTATAGCGCTCACGGACCGTATGCCCCGGCCCCTTAGGCGCAATCATCACCACATTCACGTTCGCCGGCGGCACAATCTGCCCAAAATGAATGTTAAAGCCGTGTGCAAAAGCCAGCGTCTTGCCCTCCGTCAAGTGCGGCCTAATCGACTCCTCGTAAAGCCCCGCCTGCTTCTCATCATTGATCAAAATCATGATAAAGTCCGCCACCTTCGCCGCCTCCGCCGCAGACTTCACCGTGAGCCCCGAGCCCTCAGCCTTCTTCCACGACTTCGAACCCTCGTAAAGCCCGACAACCACCTTCAAACCCGACTCCTTCGCATTCAACGCATGAGCGTGCCCCTGCGAACCGTACCCAATGACCGCGACCGTCTTGCCCTTCAGCGCACCCAAATCGCAATCTTTTTCATAATACATCATTGCCATATAAAACTCCTTTCCCGCGGGCCCAACGCCCGTCGTGCCACCCATCATGAAGGAAAAATGTTTTATAGGGAAGCGCCCCCTTCGTTCCATGCTGAGTTGTCGTCGCTCCACGCTGAGCTGTAGGCGCTCCATGCTGAGCTGTCGGCGCTCCATGCTGGGTTGAAAGTGGGCACTGCTGAGTTGGAAGTGGGCACTTCCAAGTTGCCAGTGCCCACCACCAATGGAGAAAGAAGACAGAAAAGAGGGTTATGGGGGGGGAACCCCCCTTCAATTTCACCCTGGCTTGCAATTTTATGCGTATGCATCTTGAGGTTTTTGCCGATAATGGGGGGTAATGAGACAGTATTTCTGCATTTTCGCCCTCCTCTGCGGCGCTTTGGGACCCGCGCTCTTCGCCGTCGGCGAAAACCACCTCGCCGTCGGCGGCAAAACAGGCTGGGGCGCGGTAGAGGCCTTTGACAACATCGTCGAGCTGGGCGGGGTAAGACCCGCGCCGGTCCTTTCCATCTCGTCGGCGCGCGGCGGGCGCGGAGAGCGCCTCGATATGTACCTTTCCTTCGACGAGGGAGA
>JAITNO010000130.1 GCA_031290405.1 Spirochaetaceae bacterium | reverse complement strand
ATGGCCGGCGTGTTGTTCGCGTATGAGCGGAGTATGGCGAGGTAGGATTCCGCATTGTCATTGAAGCGGTTGAGGCCCTTGGTGATGTTCAGACCCGGTATGCTTTTTCCCTTCAGAAGCCGGTATTCCCTGCTTCGCTCCCCGGACTCCGTGGGTTTTGGAGCCAGGTTCAGGGCCTTTTCCCGCTGCTTGTCCCGCACAAAGTCGTTGATCACCAGGTCGAGGCGCATGATGTCGATGGGCTTGGTGAGGAAGGCGTGGAACCCGTGGCGCAGGAAGAGTTCTTCGTTGCCGACGAGGGCGTTGGCGGTGAACGCGATGATGGGAACGGTCTTCGCATAGTCCGTCCCGATCTCCTCGCGGATGATGCGGGTGGCTTCGACGCCGTCCATGCCGGGCATCATGTGGTCCATGAAGATGGCGCGGTACCGGGGCTCCCCCTTGCGGACGAGGGCGATGGCGGCGGGGCCGCTGGTGGCGCTGTCGACGATCATGCCGTAGGGCTTCATCATGCCCTTGGCCACGTCGAGGTTGGTCGTCACGTCGTCGACGACGAGGACGGTGGCGTAGGGGATGTAGGCGCGCACGAGGCGTTCGTTTTTGCTGCGCTGGCGCACGAAATAACGGAACTCGGCGAGGTTGCCGGCGGTCTCCTTGCCGATGACGTCGGCGTTCACCGCCCCCTGGAGGAAGCGGACGGTGAAGGCGCTGCCCTTGCCGTATTCGCTCTGAACGCTGATGACGCCGCCCATCAGCTCGACCATCTTTTTGGTGATGGAGAGGCCGAGGCCGGTTCCTTCTATTCTGCGGTTGCTCTTGGTGTCCACCTGGTTGTAGTCGTTAAAGAGTTTGGGCACGTCCTCCTGTCGTATGCCGATGCCGGTGTCCGTCACGACGCTGGTGATCCAGACGGCCTCGCCGTCGGTCTGGCTGGAAAGATGCCAGTCGACGGCGCCCTTTTCGGTGTACTTGAAGGCGTTGCTCAAGAGGTTGTTGAAGATCTGCTTAACCCGCAGCTCGTCGCCAAAAAGCCGGACGGGGAGGTTTTCGTCGATGTGCAGACGGAACTCGATGGGCTTGCTGCCGATGCGGACGGCGTTCAGCGTTACCGTGTCGTTGATCAGGCTGGGAACGTCGTACTCGACGGAGATGAGGTCGAACTTCCCGGACTCGATCTTGGAAATGTCGAGGATGTCGTTGATGATGCCTAAGAGGGTCATGCCGGAGCCGTAGATCTTTTCGATGTTGTTGTTGGTCTCTTCGCTCAGCTCGTCGGAGCCCAGTTCAAGCTCCGACAGGCCGATGATGGCGTTAAGCGGCGTCCGCATCTCGTGGCTCATGTTGGCCAGGAAGTTGCTTTTCGCTTCGGAGGCGGTTTCCGCGGCTTTTTTGAGCTTCCCCAGTCGGGCGTTCTGCACTTTGATGTGCTCGAAGGGCCGCGCAAGGCTTCTGGCGGCGACAAGGGTGGTGGCAAGGCCCAGCGCCAGCACGATGCCGGCGGAAACGAGCAGCACCTTGGTAACGTCGGAGAGGGGGCTTTCCGGCACCGGCGCCACGACGCCCACATACCAGCCGTCGCTTCCGGCTATCCTGGTATAGGCGCAGTAGCGTTCCTCGCCGTCAAGGAAATATCTGCCAAGGCCTGATTCCGCGTCGCCTTCGATGATGTTTCGGTAGAAATCCCCCGCGCTTTTCCATTCGGGCCCCCGTTTTCCCATTTCAATGAAATTGCGCCGCTCCAGGACGCGGGCGTTGAAGGCATTGGCGATGATGGTCCCCTCGTCGTCGATGATGAACACATTGCCCGACTGCCATATCCTGATTTCCGATATGAAATCGCTCAATATCAAGCCCGGCAGGACGGCTTCCAATACGCGCCCCCCCGCCATAGGAACAAAAATGCGGATGACGACGCCGTAACTCCTGATTGCAACGGTGGTGGATATGATTGATTGCCCCTGTAAGGCCCGCTCAACATCGTCGCCCGTTCCGTCGCCGGCGAGCCGCGCGTCGCCGGCATGGTGGGCGACGGTCCCATCCGGTTCAATGGTGGAGAGCGCGAGGTATCCCCGCTTTTCCGCCACCGCCTCCGCCACAACGGACGGGCTTTCGGGCCATGAGAGGATGGCGGCGGCGGCCTCAGCCTCCCTTTTTAAGAACCTAAGGTTGTCCACCATCAGTTTTTCGGTGATGTTGCAGCTTGCGGCCAAGTCGCTGTGAATGGCCTCGACGCGCTGCCGATTGACAAACAGGCCGGGGACAAGACTCGCGGCGCTGATAAGCGCGACAACGGCGCTCATGATTAAAATTATTCTTGTGTGAATTGACAAAATACCTTCCTATGGTCGCTTTGAGAGTTAGCATTCACCGGCAATCTCTGCGAATTTATCCGCCAGAGTCTCGAAAATATCCACCAACACCGGGTCGAAATGGGTCCCCTTGCCGTCGACGATTATCTTTTTAGCCTCATCGGTGCTCATGGCGGTTTTGTAGGGCCGTTCGGAAATCAACGCGTCGTAGACGTCGGCGATGGCCATCAGGCGCCCCTCCAGGGGAATGGCCTCGCCCTTGAGCCCCGCCGGATAGCCCGTTCCGTCCCACTTTTCGTGGTGGGCGCCGGCGAAAATCTTCGCATGGTTGAGGAACTTCGTGACGGTTGCGTTGAGCGAAGCGTGCTTCATCGAATTGTTGAGGATCTTCTCGATGACCAGCACACCGTAGCTGGTATGAATCTTCATCTGGTCAAACTCATCGGGCGTAAACTTGCCGGGCTTGTTGAGGATGTGGTCCTTAATCCCGATCTTGCCCAAATCGTGCAACTGCGAGGCGGGAATCAGAATGGTCAAGTCCCAGTCCGTCGTATCGGCCGTATAGACGCCGTCCTTGATAAGCTTTTCCGCCAGAAGCTTGAGGTAGTTCTGCGTCCGCAGGATGTGCCCGAAGGTAATCGTGTCCCGGAATTCCACCATTTCCGCCATGGAACTTACCAGGGCGTTCTGGAGCTCCACGATCACCTCGGTCTGTTCCTGCACCATCTGCTGGAGGTTCTCGTTGTAACGCTTAAGCTCGCGGCTTTGGGAACTCATCAGGAGGTGGGTCTCGATGCGTTTAAGGAGCAGCGGCGGGGAAAAGGGCTTGGGGATGTAGTCGATGGCCCCCAGGTTAAGCCCGGCAAGCTCGCTGCCCACGTCCGTCTTCGCCGTAACGAACACAACCGGTATGTCCAGGGCGTTCGGCAGGGCCTTAAGCCTCCGCATCACCTCGTACCCGTCCATATCGGGCATTTCGACGTCCAGGAGGATCAAATCCGGGGTAACCTTCTTGAGTATCTCGAAAAATTTGACGCCTGACGGAATGGGAAACACCGTATATTGTGTTTTCAATATTTCCTTACCCATGTCAAGGGTGCTGATGTTATCATCAACCAGCATTATTATGTGACGCTTATCATCCATAGGGCTCCCTCTCTTTTTATGCAAGATGGCTCCATTCTTGCATAGATCGCGATATAACATCAAGTGGGCGCCGAGGGCGCTTTTTGCGCCCCGGTCGCCGGCCAAGAAAGTTTTAACGACTACACGGAAGGTTTCAGCGTCGACGCGGAAGGTTTCTGAGTCGACACGGAAGGTTTCAATGTCGACACGGAAGGTTTCTGAGTCGACACGGAAGGTTTCTGAGTCGACACGGAAGGTTTCAGCGTCGACACGGAACTTGTCTGAGTCGACGCAGAACTTGTCTGAGCCGCGACGCGCGTTCATTTTACCATGCCTAAAGTGCGCCGACAAGTCTTTTTTCTTTTGACGGCGGTCTGCGGGGGGCGGCGCGGCGGGGGGCGCCCCCCCCTTCTGGGTGCGGTTGAATGGCGGTTTGAAAGGCGCTATCATGTGGGTCATGAATGTGAAGGGGCTGCCGTTTGGTTTATTGGCGGCGCGGTTGAAGGCTGTCGTCGGCGCGTTTGGCGGCCTTTCGGTGAGGGTGCGCGTGGCGTGCGCGGGGGCGGCGGCGGTGGGTTTTGCGGCGCTTTTAATGGTGAGCGGGGGGGGCGGCGGGGAGGCGCGCGCGCCGGAGGCGTTTGCGCCCAACCGGATTGGCGCGGATGCTTTCTTTCTGCCGGCGGAGCCTGATTTCCTGCCTGAGGCGATCCTGGAGCGGGAGCGGAGGGAGAGCTGGAGCGTTCTGAACGCGGCGCCCTTCTGGACTGACCCGCGTGAATGGGGCGATGATTTCTGGCGCGAGCGGATGAGGGCGGCTATCGATGCGCTGCTGGAGCGTGTTCCATGAAGCGCGTGAAAAATGTGTTTGTTGCGCTCTGGGTTGGCGCGGCGCTGGGCGCGTGTTCGTCGTTGCCCGGCGGCGGCGCTTCTGAGGGTGGGGCGGCCGCGGCTGTTCCTGCCGCGGCTGTTTCTGCCGCGGCGGCTGTTGCGGCGCCTGCCGATCCTCCGCAGGATGGGGAGCCGCCTGCGGCTCCTGCTCCGGCGGCTGATTTTGTTCTGGCTGAGCCTGCGTATGGTGTGGGCGATGGGGCTGCGGTTGCGGCTGAGCCGCCTGAGGCTGCGGCTCCCGCTGAGGCTCTCGCCGTTGCCCCCCCCGAGGCGCCTCCCGCTGAGGCTCTCGCCGTTGCCCCCCCCGAGGCGGCTCCCGCTGAGGCGGCGCCTCCTCAGCCTCCCGCTGCGCCTGCTGTGGCGGCGGCGCCTCCCGCGGCGGCCGCGCCCCCTCAGCCTCCCGCGACGGTGAAGGCTGTCGAAAGGGCGCCTCCGCCTTTCGCTGCGGCTTCCCCTCCCGTCCTCCCGCCGCCGGTTGGCCTGCCGGCGCGGGGCCGTCCCGAAGAGAGCGCCCCCCGCGAGCGGGAAAACGCGTCCCGCTCCGTCCGCGCCCTGGTGGGGCAGCTTGTCGAGGTTCCCTATCGGGGCACGGGCTGGGTCTTTTTGGGCGAGGCGGCCTCGCAGCGGGGACTGTCCTACGATTCCCGCCGGCTCGACGAGGAGGGGCAAACCTTCGTGTTCCGCGCGGAACAGGCGGGGGAATACTCCCTCAAGTTCAACAAACAGGATTTTGTCCGCAACCTCTATGCAAACGACGCGGTGCAGGTGAGCGTGGGCGCCGACGCGGCCGCCCTTCCCCCAAGCTACCTCGGCTCCGTGCGGGCCGTCGCCGAACCGCGCTGGCCGCCGCCTTCCCCGCTTCCCGCCGCGCCCGCCGCCGCCGCACCGGCCCCCTTCGCCCAAAGCGCCGACGAAGGCGGCGGCGGCGGCGCAGAGCCTTCTCCCGTCGAACCGCCCCCCGCGCCCCCCCCCGACTATATCGCCCAGGCGCGCGCCGCCGCAGAGGCAGGAAACCACCCCGCCGCCATCGCCGCCCTGGACCTGCTGCGCGCCACCGCCGCGCCCGACGATGAAGCCTGGTGGCTCTACGGTCAAAGCTTCGAGGCAAACAGCCCCGCGCGCGACGTAAAAGCCGCGCTGGACGCCTACCGGCACATCACCAGGGACTTCCCCGAAAGCCTCCGCTTCCAGGCCGCGCAGGGAAGAATGGCGTATTTGAATAAATTCTATTTTGATATACGATGACGGCATGAACACAGAGAACACACTGAACGACGCCGAATGCCTCGTCTCGTGCGAAAACGCCTCCTTAGGCTACGACGGCAAGAGCGTCGTCGGCAGCCTGAATTGGGACGCCAGAGCCGGCGATTACCTGTGCATCGTCGGCGAAAACGGCTCCGGGAAGAGCACCGTCGTAAAAGGCATCCTGCGCCTGCTCCCCCCGCTTGGCGGCAAAATCCGCTTCGGCCGCGGCGTCAAAAGAAATGAAATCGCCTACCTTCCCCAGCAGCACCAGGACAAAAAAGACTTCCCCGCCGGCGCAGGCGAAATAGTGCTGTCGGGAAACCTCGGCCGCATGGGATTGCGCCCCTTCTACTCACGCCAGGAAAAAGCCGCCGCGGCCGAGAACATGGAGCGGCTCGGCATCGCGCACCTTAAAAACAGCCCCTTCCGCGAGCTGTCCGGCGGCCTCCAGCGGCGCGTCCTCCTTGCCCGCGCCCTCTGCGCCTCGCGCACGCTCCTCGTCCTGGACGAGCCGGCC
>JAITNO010000094.1 GCA_031290405.1 Spirochaetaceae bacterium | reverse complement strand
AAAAGTTCAACCTGGCGATGGGGGGTGTGAAAAAACGGGCGGCGGCGATTGAGGCTCGCGCGGCCTCTCTCTCGGGGACGGGGGACGAGCTTGTCGTCAACATGAATGAAACGGCGGAGGCGATGGGCCGGATAAGCGCGAGCATTGACGCGGTCAAGGGCCGCCTGTCGATGCAGTTCGCGGCGAAGGGCTCTGCGAGCGACGCCCTGCGGCGCATTGCCTCTCATCTTGATGAGCTGAACGCGGAGCTTGATTGCCAAAGCTCCGGCGCAGCCGAGTCGTCTGCGGCGGTGGAGGCGATGCTTGAGCGCGTTCGTGGGGTCATTGACGTGCTGATTCAGAATGAAGGGGACATGGACGCGCTTGCACAGGCGTCGGAGGCGGGCAGGGCGGGCTTGCAGGAGGTGGCGGGGGACATTCAGGAGATTGCGCGGCAGTCGGAAGGGCTTGGGGAAATCAACGCGGTGATGCAGAACATCGCCAGCCAGACGAACCTCCTCTCGATGAACGCGGCGATTGAAGCGGCCCACGCGGGAGAGGCGGGGAGGGGGTTTGCGGTGGTGGCCGACGAGATCCGCAAGCTGGCTGAGAATTCGGGGGTGCAGTCGAAGACGATTGGCGCCGCGCTTCAAAAGATAAAAGAAGCCATCGACAAGATCACCGGCTCGACGGCGCGGGCGCACGATACGTTCGGGGCCGTCGACGGCGGGGTTAAGACGGTTTCCCATCAGGCTGAGGGGATCAGGCTGGCTATGGAGGAAGAAGAGGCCTGCGGCAAACGGATGCTTGACGCGATGATCAATCTGAACGACGGGGCGCAAACGCTTAAAGCTCGTTCCGCCGGGGCGCTTGCCGCTTCCAAAGAGGCTCTGGCGGAGGGCGACTGCCGGGAGGGGGCGGCGCGGGAAATAACGAGCGACCTGGAAGGGGTGGGCGGCGAGGCGGAGCAGGCGGGCGGGGCGCTGCGGCGCATGAATGAAATCGGCGAAAAGAACAAGGAACACATCCGCGCGCTGCTTGTGGAGGTTTCGCGTTTCAACTGGGGTGCGGGTGCGGACGCGAAGGCGGAGGGGCTGCCTGAAAAGGGGGCCGGCAACGCGAGGCAACTGTTTCAATACGAATGGAATCGCGCCTTTTCGGTGGGAAACGATTTTATCGACGGGCAGCATAAGGAGCTTTTTGCAAAGGTGAACGGTCTGTTGCGCGCGATTCAAGAGGGCAAGGGCAAGGATGAATTGAAAACGGCCCTCGATTTCTTGAACGACTATACGATTAAGCATTTTTTCGACGAGGAACAGCTGCAAATCAAGAGCAAGTATCCCGACCACCCGCGCCACCGCCAACTCCACGAAGCGTTTAAGGCTACCGTCCGCGGCTTCTCGAACGACCTTATCATGCGGGGGGTGAGCGCGGAGCTGCTCGACGATGTGCGAAAGAAAATCGGCTCGTGGCTTATCGCCCACATAAAGGTCGAAGACGTAAAGCTGGGTCGTTACCTGCAATCGCAGAATGGAGGAACCCGTGCCGCTTAGAATTTTAATTCCGAAAGGGCGCATCTATGAAAACATCGAGCGGCTTTTTGCGGAAGTAGGCTTGCCGATACGACTTGGCGGCAGGGCCTACCGCCCCGACCTCGGCGCCGACTGGCTCGACGCCAAGATCATGAAGCCGCAGAACGTGGGCGAGCTCTTGGAACTGGGAAGCCACGACGCGGGGTTTACCGGCATCGACTGGATCGAAGAAAGCGGCGCGGACGTCGAAGAGGTCCTGGACCTGGGCTTCGACCGCGTGAGCATCGTTGTCGCCGTGCCGGATTCGACCGACGAGGCGTCCCTTAAAAGCAAAAAGATCGTCGTGGCCACCGAATACGTTCGCCTTGCCGAAAAGCATCTTTCGGCGAACGGATACCATTTTAGGATCGTGCGGACCTACGGGGCCACCGAAGTTTTCCCGCCGGACGACGCCGACATGATCATCGACAACACGGCGACGGGGCAGACGCTGAGCCAGAACGGGTTAAAAATCATCGGGACGATTTTGCGCTCGTCCACAAAGTTTTTCGCGTCGAAAGAGGCCATGCGGGATACAGAAAAACGCGCGTCCATCGAGGAGCTGGCCATGCTCTTCCGCGCCGTCCTCCAGGCGCGAGAGCGCGTGATGCTCGAAATGAACGTCGTCGAATCAAAATACCGCGAGCTCCTGCGCTCCCTTCCGGCGATGCGGAGTCCGACCGTCGCGCCCCTCTATTGCGAAAACGGCGGGGAAAGCGGCTTTGCCGTCAAGATCGCCGTCCCGAAGACCGAAGTGCCTGCCCTTATCCCCCGCCTCAAACGGCTCGGCGCGACGGACATCGTGGAATACGACCTGCGCAAGGTCGTGCCATAGGGGCGCGCCCCCCCCTCCTCCTCTTGTACAACAAAGCCCTGCCGGGGGAGCGCAGCCCACGAACACAAAGCATATCGCATACGGCTTAGCGCCGTAGGCCGCAAAAGGCGCCTGGGGCGCCTTGACTGTTCGGCTTGGTTTGTGCGACAATGCGGAAACGAAGGGCGGCGGAGAGGTCGCTTTTCATGTGGAGGATAGCATGGCACGGAAAAGAGGCGGAAGCGGCGCAAAAAATGGGCGCGATTCAAATCCGCAGTATCTTGGGGTAAAGGTTTCGGGCGGCTCGCGAGTCAAAGCGGGCACGATCATCGTGAGGCAGCGGGGAACGAAGATCCATCCGGGCGTGAATGTCGGGTGCGGCGGCGACTGGACGCTTTTTGCGCTGACGGACGGAACGGTTAAGTTTATCGATCGCCGCGGAAGGAAGCTGGCGACGGTAGTCAATGAACAGATTTGCTGACGAGGCGGTAATCGAAGTTTTCTCCGGCAAGGGAGGAAACGGTTCCGTCGCCTTTAGGCGCGAAAAGTTCGTGCCGAACGGCGGGCCGGCGGGCGGCGACGGCGGGCGGGGCGGCGATGTCGTCTTCACCGTCCGAAACAACCTGCGGACTTTGTCCCACCTAAGGTACACTCAAAAATATAAGGCTGAAAACGGGCGCGACGGCGAAGGCTCACAGCGTTACGGGCGCAATGGAAAAGATGTGGTGATCCCCGTGCCGCCGGGGACGGTACTCCGCGTGGCTTCCACGGGGGAGTTGGTTCGCGATTTCGGCAAAGACAGAGGCGACTTCCTCTATCTCAAGGGCGGAAACGGCGGCTGGGGGAATGTGCATTTTAAGTCATCGGTGAATCAGGCGCCGCGCAGGGCCCTGCCCGGCAAGCCGAGTGAATCGCGCACCCTCCACGTGGAGATGCGCATCATGGCCGACCTTGGGTTCGTCGGTTTCCCCAACGCGGGAAAGTCCTCGCTGCTCGACCGCTGGACGAATGCCCGCCCGAAGATCGCCCCCTATCCGTTTACCACAAAGATCCCGAACCTTGGCGTCCTTACCCTTCACGAACGGGACATCGTTCTGGCCGACATCCCCGGCCTTATCGAAGGCGCCTCCGAAGGGGCAGGGCTCGGCATCCAATTCCTCAAACACATCTCCCGCAGCGCGGCGCTCGCCTTTTTAATCGACCTGTCCGACGACGCGTATCTTGACGCCTTTACGATCCTGTCCGCCGAGCTTGCCGCCTTTTCGGACGCAATGCTTGAGAAAAAACGCATCCTCGTCGGCACCAAGCTCGACCTTGACGGAACCGCCGAACGCCTTGTCGAATTGCAGAACAAGCACCCCGGCGAAAAGGTCATGGGCATCTCCGTCTTTTCCGGCGCCGGCGTCAAGGAACTGGGCGAAGAGGTCCTCACCCTGACGGCGGCCACGGCGGCCACATAAGACCGTCCCCCCCGTCATTCCACCCGTCCCAACACCACATCCCGCCTTAGAACGCCGCTTAACTCATCCCAGCGGCAATAGAGGTATATCCACGCCGCCGCCTCGTTCCAGTCCGCCGCCAGCGAACCGTTTTCCCTCATCGCCGCAACATCCTCCCCCGCCGGCAGCGAAAAAAGACGCCCACCCCACCACGCCTCAAACGCATCCTCATCGGCAAAGGCCGGCGCGCCCCCTTCCGCCGCCGCCCCCTTCATCCAGGCCGCCAGCGCCGCAATCCGCTCGTTGCGGTTTTTAAGCTCCTCCAACGCCCGCTCCCCCGTCAAGCGCGTGTTTTCGCGCCGTATCTTCCCCCCCGTCACCCCCTCCAACGCAACACCCCCCAGCAGCGCAAAGGAAACATAATCCACCCCAAGCCGCCTGAAGCGCCCCTCGCCGGAGGCCGCAATCTCAGCCTCGTTCCAGCCCCCAAAGTTTCCCGCCAGAAAATGAACCCGCTTGAGCGAAAAGGCCCCGTCGTCCGCAGGCTCCGACCCAAAGAACGTAAGATAGGGAATGTCAGATGACGAAAAGGCAAGCTCCCGGGCGCCGTCCCGCCCAGCAACCAGGCGAACCTCAAGCCCCCCCGACGCGTTAAGCGGCGCCCACGCCTCATGCGTCGCGAACGCAAAGACGCTCCCGTCCAGCGCCCGCCCACCCCATTCCACAAGAGCCGTCGTCGAACCGCACGAGCCCAGCAAAAGCGCGCACAAAAAAAGCGCACAAAGCGCCCTCAGCTTACACACCGCACGCATCCATCCATCCGCATCCATCCACCCGCCATTCAGTCCGTTTTAACCCTAAAACTGCCAACATCCGCACCAGCCGCCAAAGAAATCAACAACTCCTCAGACTCCAGCGGCGCAGACCAGCGCGCCTCCTCGCTTTTCGCCTCCGTAAACACAACACTATGAGTAAAACTCCGCCCCGCCCCCGCGCCGCCGGACAGCGGCGAAACCGTCACCGTCACAACACCCGTGTAGGCCCCCCGCGCCGCCACCTTTGTAAGCACCATAAAAGACGCCCCATTGAAGCGCATCGCCCGCACACTCACCTTATTCCCCGCAATGCTCGCCCCGGCATCCGGCGCCACGTACGTAAGGAACAAAATCACCAGACAGATGACAAGGATGGCCCCCAGCAGCGCCGCCTTAGGCTTCGAGTCCGTAAGCGACGAAAAAAGACCAAACCGTTTCTTCGGCGCATCCTCGTAGAGCGCGCGGACGCGCGGACTCGCCTTCGCCAGCCGCGCCTCCCTGTTGTAATAAAAGAGCACATCCTTTTCCGTGATTTTAGCCTCGTCCGCATTCCGCGTCTCTTCCCCATTCATACCCACATTAGCGCATAATTCAGGCATTTAATCAATTGCAGGAGGGGGAGGCGCTACGGCAAAAGACGACATTCTTCTTCATAAAACAATCTATTCGCAGGTTATCCTCATTGCGGAGTTTTGATGGTAACGACCCATACAGGTCATGTGTTTGTACCCCGGCGGAAGAATGCCCGCCCGCATCCGCCGGGGCATTGACCGCCCCTACGGACGGGCCTCT
>JAITNO010000103.1 GCA_031290405.1 Spirochaetaceae bacterium | reverse complement strand
CGCCCCCCTTTCCCCCTTTATTCTATCGTGATGAACTCGTCTTTGGTGCAGATCGCGTCGACGCGGCGGTCGTATTCGTCGGTCGGCACGTCGTCGACGATGGCGCCGCTCATGCAGAGCGCGCAAAAAGAGCCTGTGGCTCCCTGCGGCGCCCGAAAGCTGGGGAGGGCGGCTTGCGGACGTAAAGCGTAGCGCTGGGGGAATCCCCAAGCCCGCTGGGACTGCAATCCGAAAGTTCGTGACACCTGTCCGAAAGCTTATGAGAGCGCCGTTACTCGGACGCAAAGCCTATTCCTTGGGGCGTAGCTCCGTGGGCCGCTGCAAAAAAAAACGCTGTAAAGGAACGGACGCGTTGACGGGCGCTTGACACTTTTTGAAAAAAAACATACTCTCTGCGTATAACAAATGAACGCAGGATAGAGCAGTTGGCAGCTCGTCGGGCTCATAACCCGGAGGTCGTAGGTTCGAGTCCTACTCCTGCTAGAAACAAAGAACCCCGTTTTCGGGGTTCTTTGTTTTACTGGGCGTGTTTGCCGTTTTGGGGCAGGCACGGCTGCCGCGCGCAGGAGGGGCTCCCCCTTCCTGGCGCTTATGAGCTAGCATGGGGGACGGAGGAGCGGCGGTGAAAATTGGTTTTATTGGCGTGGGGAATATGGGCGGCGCGTTGCTCGAAGGGTTTATCGCGCACGGGGCCTTGCAGGCGGGCGACGCGGGCGCCGTCTCGCGGGGCGACGCGGGCAGGCGGCGCGCGGAAAAGGCCGGGGCGGCGCTCTTTGCCGACGGCGGCGCGCTGGCGGGCTTTGCCGACATGGCCATCCTCGCGGTAAAGCCTCAAGACGCGCGCGCCGCGCTTGACGAGGCGCGGGATGCGCTGCGAGGGAAGGCGCTGCTTTCCATCGTGGCGGGACTGGGCCGCGAGGCCATCGCCGCACGGCTTGACGCACGGGAGACGCGCGTCCTCATTGCCCTGCCGAACGCGCCGGCCCTCGTGGGCGAAGGGGTCGTCGGCTTCGCCCGTGGGACGACGTTCACCGTAGAAGAGGCGGCCGCCGCCGAAAAACTCTTCGGCGCGGTGGCGACCGTCGAATGGGTCGACGAAAAATTGATGGGGGCTCTCTCGGCGCTCTCCGGCTCCGGGCCCGCCTTCGCCGCCATCTTCGCCGAGTCCCTGGCCGACGGCGGCGTCGCCTGCGGCCTTCCCCGCGCCCTTGCCTCCCGCTTGGCCGCCCGTACCCTCATCGGCACCGGCGCCCTCCTTTCCCGGACGGGCGTCCATCCGGGAGCCCTCAAAGACGCCGTAAGCTCCCCCGGCGGCACTACCATCGAGGGCGTCGCCGCGCTGGAAGAGGGCGCCTTCCGCGGCGCCGTCATGGACGCCGTCCGGCGCGCCGCAGACAAGTTTACGCGCCTCCTCTAAACGATGAACCTCACCCACACGCCCCACGCGACGCGCCCTCCCAACGCGCACAACACGTCGGGAGGCGTCTTTTCAAACCGCGACCTTCTGGCCCTCATCCTTCCGCTCGTCGTCGAACAGCTCCTCGTCATCACGCTCGGCCTTGCCGACATCATCATGGTGGCCGAGCTTGGCGAAGCGTCCGTCTCGGCCGTCTCGCTTGGCGACAGCATCAACCTTCTTATCGTGGGCCTCTTCAACGCGCTGGCCACGGGCGGCGCCGTCGTCTGCGCCCACCACTTCGGCAGCAAACAAAACGACATGATCTCCCTTACCGCCCGGCAGCTCATCTACGCAACCCTGGCCGTCGCTCTGGCCATCACCGCGGCAGGCCTCCTCTTCCAGCGCGAACTGTTAAGCTTTATCTTCGGCGCCGTCGAACCGCGCGTCATGGCCGACGCAAACGCCTATTTCTTTTACTCCCTCCTCAGCTATCCGCTCATCGCCCTCTATAGCGCCGCCGCAGCCCTCTTCCGCGCGCAGGGCAACTCCCGCGTCTCCATGTTCGCCTCGCTTTTAGTGAACGTGCTCAACATAGGCGGCAACGCATTTTGCATCTACGCACTCAAAATGGGCGTCGAAGGCGTCGCCATCCCATCCCTTATCGCGCGCGGCGTCGCCGCCATCCTCCTTCTGTCGCTCCTTTCGCGCGCGAGGCCCTACCGAGGCAAGCCAGCCATCAACATAAAAGGCATCCACCGCGTAAAACTCAACCCGCGCATCATCAAGAACATACTCGGCATCGGCATCCCCAATGGCATCGAGAACAGCGTCTTTCAAATAGGCAAGATCCTCGTCCTCACCCTCATCGCCAGCTTCGGCACCAGCGCCGTCGCCGCAAACGCCGCCGCCGCCACCCTTATCAGCTTCAACTGCCTCCCCGGCGTCGCCATGAGCCTCGCCCTTATCCCCGTCATCGGCCAGGCCTTGGGCTCCGGCAACGCGGAAGAGGCCGTCCGCCTTAACCGCAAACTCATCCTTATTACCTTTGCCGTCATGGCCGCCATCAACATCCCCCTCATCTTCACCGTCGGCCCCCAGCTCCGCCTCTTCAAGCTTAAGCCCCGCACCGCGGAGCTCGCCCGCACCATGTACCTTATTCACAACATCAGCGCCATCGTCATCTGGCCCATATCCTTCGTCCTCCCCGCCTCCCTGCGCGCCGCAAACGACGCCAAGTTCACGATGATCGCCTCATTCGCCTCCATGTGGGTGATGCGCGTCGGCCTCTCCTACCTGCTCGCCCGCTACACCGCCTTAGGCGCCCTCTCCGTCTGGTACGCGATGATAGTCGATTGGGTCGTCCGCGCCGCCGCCTTTGGTCTTCGCTGGAAAAGCGGCAAGTGGAAGGCCCATGCAAACTTTACGTAAGGGGGGGAAACGGGGGAAGGGGGCGCTCCCCCTCCTGGATTACTGCAAAATCAAACGAACGAGCGGACTATCTGGTCGGTAAGCAGCGCCCAGCCGTCGACCATGACGAAGAGGATGAGCTTGAAGGGCATGGAGATCATGACGGGGGGGAGCATGATCATGCCCATGGACATGAGGGCGCTGGCGACTACCATGTCGATGATGATAAAGGGGATGAAGAGGAGTATGCCTATCTTGAATGCGATGGTGAGCTCGCTGAGGATGAACGCGGGGATGAGCACGTATGTGGGCACGTCGGCAAGCGTTTGCGGGCGTTCGAGTCCGCGCATGGCCATGAAGAGGCGGATGTTTTCGGGGTTTGCCCTCATCTGATTGTACATGAAGATCCGCAGGGGGGCTTCGGCCTGGCGGTAGGCCTCGCTTGCGTTTATGGAGCCTTCGGAGAGGGGGCGGACGCTGTTTGTGTAGATGCTGTCGAGGGTGGGCCACATGACAAAAACGGTAAGGAAGAGGGATATGCCGAGGATGACTTGGTTGGGCGGGACTTGCTGGAGGGAGAGGGCGCGTTTTACGAAGTCAAGCACGATGGAGATGCGCAGGAAGCTTGTCATCAGGATGAAGATGCTGGGCGCGAGGGTGAGCACGGTCAGGAGCAGGAGGAGCTGGACGCTGAAGGCGACTTCCTGCCCGCTTGTCGGGTTCCGCACGCTCAGGTCGACGAAGGGGATGACGGGGGCCTGTGCGGGTATGCCGGCTGCGCCTCCGGTTGCGGCGCCGGGAAACGGCAGAGGGGGTGGGGGGGTCTGCGCAGACACGGCGGCGGGCGCAAGCATGGCGAGGAAGAAACAGAGTGTGAGCATGGCTTTCATCGTGGCGCACAGCATACCAGCGATTGGCGTCTAAGGCTAGTGGGCTGAGCTTTGCCGCTCAGGCGGCCGCTCACGTTCCGTCAGACAACGCCTTGACTATCCTCCACGCAAGCCTTTCGTCAAGGTCGGGGTGTCGAGGGACTTGTTCGGTCTTTCCTGTTTTGGGTTAAGGTAGCGGTCGTGCTTTTTACAATGCTCACCGACGGCAACCGGCGGGCCTGCCGGTGACAGACGCCGCCCACACCGCCGCCTTCGCTTCGTCCCTCTTGAATATCTCGTATAAATCCAAAAGCATCTCTTCGAGTTCAGGCACGTCTTTGCCCTGCGTCCAGTGCTCAGGGTAGTCATCAAGATAGCCTAAGAGCCAGACGCCGCTTTGCCAGTAGGTATACTTCACATCAATCATGCCGTCAAACTAGCTCTTTCCAGGCGCTTGTTCAAGACCAGCCCCCACGCCCGTCAGGGCGCAGCAGAGGCGCACCGCCTCGGTGGCGTTCTTTCCGTAGCCGTCTGCGCCGATGCGGTCGGCGAAGGCTTGAGAGATGGGCCCGCCGCCCACCGCCACCTTGAAGCGCTCACGTATGCCGCGCTCCACAAGCAAGCGCACCACGTCCGCCATCGCGTCCATCGTCGTCGTCATAAGCGACGACAGCAGAATCAGCTCGGCGTCCGCCTCGACGGCCTTGTCCACAAAGACCGACGCCGGCACATCGCGCCCTAAGTCCGTCATCTCGAAACCCGCCGACTCCAGCATCATCTTCACCAGATTCTTGCCAATGTCGTGCGTGTCGCCCTCGATAACCCCAATCACCGCACGGCGCTTCACACTCAGCGCGCCGCCTGAAAGGTGAGGCTTCAGCACGTCAATCCCCGCGTTCATCGCGTCCGCGCAGATGATCAGCTCGGGCACGAAGTACTCTTCTTCCTCGAAGAGCTTTCCCGCCCGCTCCATGCCCTTGGCCAAGCCCCGGTCTATTGCCAGGTAGGCGTCCGCACCCTCGGCAACAGCCAGATGAGCCAGACGCACCGCCCCGTCCTCGTCCATATCCACGACCGCGTCCGACAAGCCCTTGTGCAACACATCAGCATTCATAGTAACCTCCTAAAGGGACCTTCCCGTCCCCGTCATTGCTCGAATATTCACCGCCGGCGTCGAAGGCGGAATGTCGCAGCCGGGCATCAACAGATAGCCGCGCCCGCCACCCGCCTCGGCAACGCACGCCTCGCACACACGCCGCACCCCCTCCGGCGACTCCCGCTGCATGACGCCCACGGGATCGACATTGCCCGCAAAGGCCGTCTTCCCGTCGAAGACCTCACGGCAGCGCGCAAGACTCACCTTGTAGTCCACCGAAATCAGCTCGGTGCCAATCCCGTTCAGCAGGTCAAGCCTATCGCCGATGTTCCCGCAGATGTGCAGAGCCGTCCGCACCCCCTTCCCCTTCAAGGCCTCGAAAACCCGCTTGAAGGCGGGCAGCGCAAACGCCTCGAAGTGCTTGCGCGAAATCATGTCCCCCGACGCCGTAGGCTCCGCGAGCAGCACAAAGTCGACGCCGTTGTCAAAGTAAAGCTCCGCGTAGGCAAGGTAGAGCCGCACCGTAAAGTCCAGCATCCGCCGCACGCCGTCGGGGTTTCGGTAGACGTCCCGCAGCAGATTCTCCGCCCCGTAGAGCAGGCCCGCCAGCGTCCAGGGCCCCCAGCGCGTCAACGCCACATAGCGTTCGCCGTTCACCAGCTTCGCCAGAGCGCGCGTCGCCCCCAGCAGAGACCGCACCCACGCGTCGCGCGCCACTGCCTGCACATCCAGGCCGTCAACGTCGGAGGGCTTTTTAAGCAGCGACTCCACCACGTCGGGCGTCCCCTTCGCGCGGAACTTGATCTTGCCCCCCACGGCGCCCACAATCACATTGTTAAAGCCCGACATCGCCCAGACGATGTCCGACCCCGCATCCGTGTAGGCGCGGTAGAGGGCCTCGGCCACCGCCTCAGACTCTCCGGCCAGCGCGCCCTCCAGCGACCAGCCGCGGCTGGTCAACGCCCACGCGCCGGCGGACATCAAGGTCGAAGCCAGACGCGGCGGCGTCTTCAAGTCCAACACCGCCCCAATCAACTCACGTTCATTCATAGCACACTCCAATCCCCCCCCTGTTTTGATGCCCTCAAGCTTACTGCCTTGATCCTCTCCGCATTAGTAATGGGGAGCCTCTCCGCATTAGTAATGGGGAGACCCTCCGCATTAGTAATGGGGAGACCCTCCGCATTATAACGGGGAGACCCTCCGCATTATAACGGGGAGACCCTCCGCATTATAATGGGGAGACCCTCCGCATCCGACGGGGAGACACTCCGCATTATAATGGGGAACCTCTCCCCTTTGCTCTTTGCTCATTCGCTACCCCTTCCAACGCAACAAGCGTCTCTGCAAGCTGTTAAACAAGAACACTATTGCCGAAATCACCAGGCCAATCACCAACACGCCTACAATGATCCGCGTGTAGTCCCCCAAGTCCGAAAAGTTCTTCACATAGTAGCCAAGCCCGCTGCGGGCCCCAATCATCTCCGCCGACGTAAGCAGGATGAACGAGACGCTCAAGCCCTGATTGCACCCAATGAAGATCTGCGGCAGCGACGCGGGCAAGGCAATCTGAAAGAGCATCGCCAGACGGCCCACCCCCAACGAACGCGCCGAATCAACAATATGCCGCTCAATGTTCAGGACGCCGCTCATCGTCCCCGCAAGCGCAGGCCAGAAGGACGCCAGAAAGATGACCATCACCGAAACTGAACGGAACGTGGGCAAGAGCGCAATCCCGTAAGGAATGTAAACCACCGGAGGAATCGAACCCAGGAACTTCGCAATGTACGTCGCCGCACTGCCCAGACGCACGCTCCAACCCAAAAAAAGACCCAAGGGTATTGCAAGGAGGAGAGAAAACAGATACCCCTGGGCCACAATCCCAAGTGAAGTCCCTATATTTATGCCGATGTTCTTCGCGTCCGCCAAAGCCTGCTCAAAGACACGGCCCGGAGGCGGGAAAAACGACGGCTTAAGGACGTTGAACTTTGCCGTGCATACCACCCATGCAATCAAAACCGCATAGACAAAACTCGCAATGTCGCAGAAGAGGCCCCCCCGCGCGCCCTTGCCGAAGGCAAGAACGGCAAGGCAGGCCGCCTCGATCATACACACAAGAACCACCGCGTACGACGCGCGCGTCGGCCCGGCGGTCCCGTCCGGCAAAAGCTGAACAGCCAGAAACAGCAGAAACAAGAAGTGACAGAGGCGCAGCAAACGCCGCGCCGCAGGCCCGGACGCACTCATATCCCGTCCCCAAAGTCATTGAAGAACAGGGCCAGCAGCTCGCCGCGAAGCCGCGCATACCCCTCGCTCTGCACCAGAACGGCGCGGTTTCGAGGACGCGGAAACAACACCGGCACCTGTCGGAAGACCCGCCCCGGGCTGTTGCTCAGCATGACGATCCTGTCCGACAGGAGCATCGCCTCGTCAATGTCGTGGGTGACAAAGACCACCGTCTTTCGCCCCCGCGTGGCGGCGGCGCCTGACGGCCCATCCTCGGTTATGGGGTAGACGAACTCCCCGCCGCCGGCCCCCTCCCATAGAGAGAGCAGCAGTTCCTGCAATATGGTCCGGTTTTTCGCGTCCACCGCGCCGAACGGTTCGTCCATCAGGAGGATGTCGGCGTCCATCGCAAGGGCGCGGGCAATGGCCACCCGCTGCCTCATCCCCCCGGAAAGCTGCGCCGGATACTTTTTGCCCGAGCCCTCCAGCCCGACCTTCCCCAGGAAGGCCTCCGCCGCTTCCCGGCGCGCCTTTGCCGGAAGGCCCCGCTTCGCCTGCTTAATCCCAAAGGCAACGTTGTCCCGCGCCGTCATCCAAGGAAACAGAGAATAGTGCTGGAAGACAAACGCCCTGTCGAGCCCGGGCCCCCGCACCGGGAGGCCGTCGATGAACGCGCCCCCGCCGGAAGGGGCGCCGAGCCCGCCAAGCACGCCGAGCAAGGTGCTCTTGCCGCAGCCCGACGAGCCGATGACGCTGACAAACTCACCTGCGGCAACGGAAAACGAAACGTCTTCCAGCGCGGTGAACTGCCTGTTCCCATCGGCATAGCGGACGGCAAGATTCTTAACCTCGATCTTCGGGTGCATCGCCTGCCTATTCGTACTCGTTAAAGTGGGCAAGCAGGCCCTTGTAGACCGCATCGTTCGGCTTGTCCTTGAGCAGACTGTCGAGCGCGGCCTTGTAAATCGCCGTATTGTACAGCG
This sequence comes from Spirochaetaceae bacterium, assembly GCA_031290405.1. Lineage (GTDB taxonomy): Bacteria > Spirochaetota > Spirochaetia > Treponematales > Breznakiellaceae > JAITXS01. The sequence continues at coordinate 10,634 of JAITNO010000103.1, read as the reverse complement.
GCTCGATGTTGTAGTCCTTCGCATAGCCGAACTCCACGACGCCCGACTTGAGGGCGACGGTGGCCTTCTTGTCAGGGTCGGGCGTCGAAACGCTGTGGCCCCCGTAGACCTCGTATTCCACCAGGTCGCGCTTGAGCGGGATGTACTTGTTCACGTCGTCGACCGTCTTTGCGCGGTTCTCCTGCGAGAACTTATACGCCTTGATGAACGCCCGCTCCGCCGCCTGGAAGAGGGCAGGGTTGGCCTTCAACGCCGTCGTCGAAGCCACCTGGCGGCAACAGGGCTGGTCGTGGAACTCAGTCTTTTCGTTGCAGTAATAGACGACCGTATGCCCCTCGTCCCGCGCCCGCGAAGCATAGGGCGAGTAGACCGACACCGCGTCAATGCCCTTGTTCTGGAGCGCGTTGTACGCCTCAGTCTGGCTGTTGAAGTAGACGACGTTGACGTCCTTCCCCGGCGTAAGCTTGTTGTTCTTCAAGAGGACAAGCAGCTCGAAGTCCTGCACGCTGTTCTTGACCGAGGCGACATTCTTCCCCTTGAGGATGCTGACGTCTCCCTCCTTGTAGCCCTTAGGCACAAGCTCGCTCTTGATGACATAGCCGTGCCCGTTGGTCATCGCCCCGCCGAAGATCGTCAGGTCATGCCCCGTCGCCTGAAACGAGATGATCGGCACCGACCCAATGAAAGCCACGTCGAGCTTCCCCGACTCAAGCCCAGCCGCCAGCTCCGACGCGCTCGAAAACTGAGTGAGTTCCGCCGCCAGCCCTTCTTCACGGAAGAAACCTTCCTCCTGTGCGACAAAGGCAAGCAGATGCGCCGTCGAGTTAAGATGCCCCAGCCTAAACGGAACAAGATCCGCAGAGACTTTTTCCCCGGATCCCGCCGCAAAGGCAGCCGATACAACCGCCGCCGTTACCAGCAGCCCACACAAAATACGTTTTTTCACAGAAAACCTCCTCGCTGTGAGTTTAGTTACTATTGAATAGTATCTATAATCCCGACTGTAGTGGTAAGATATAAAAGTGTCAAGAGGGCAACGCCCATGCGTCAAGCCAAAGCGGAAATCTCACATTTTGTCATGCCGCCTTGGCAGGATGGACCTCCTTCCAGTATGTGTCTATGCTCCTTCTTGGCATCAATGCGGCATTATCATCTTGGCGCAACAGCAGGCGCAACACCGCCCGTAGTGCCTCATTTCAAAATGCAACCCAAAGGGTCTTGGCGCCTCATTAATCTCTTTTCTGGCGCCCATGCTTATCCTCATTTTTGCCTCCGGCAGTCGTTTCTACATTCGGCTTTTTATTTTGGGTGTCATTTTCTAAATGAGGCAAAACCCTTCGAGGGTTACATTTTCGTTGAGGCACTGCGGGGGCTGGACAAGACTTGAAACAATGGACATACTGGGGCGGTTTCTTTAATGTTAGTCTTTTTTATTTTATGGCTCCCCATTTTCTTTGGTTTTTGGAAGGAAATCAGGCCGAAGCCGGTGTGCAGCGACGCTCGAGCGGCGTTTCTTGAAAATATTTGCGCGATCGCAACGGGAACCGCTTACGCCGTCGTTCGGTTTGTTCAGGCGGATTTTGTTCAGGCGGGGGGTTTTGGGCTTTCCCGTTATCTGAGCGCCTGCGTCGATTATGCCGCGCTGCCCGTCGTCCTGCCGCTGGTCGTCTGCGCGGCGTTCCACCGGATTCAAAAACAGTTCTTTCACCGCGGCTGGACGCCGGATTGGACGGGCTTCATCCTCCTGTCGCTGACGCCGGTGGCCCTGGTTTGCGCCGTCCGCTGGGGGAGCGAGAAAAACCCCCTGCTGCTCGTCCTGACCCCGCTGCTCTGGACGGCGCTTGCCGTCGCCGTTCATCCGTTGTTGCGCTTTATCGCCAAGGGGCCTTCGACGCCTCGCCTTGTTGTGGGCGTCGCGGGCATCGTTCCGCTGCCTTTCTTGGCCTCCGCCGCGTGGTGGCAGTTCTTTATTCAGCGCAATCTTGTCGCGCTGGGGCTTTTGGCCGTCCTGGTCGTTCCCGCCGTTCTGGTCGTCTGTTCGTTGTTGCGTCAAAGGAGAAATTGTGTTCCTTATCAGTCTTGATGTTTTTGGGTTTAAGTCGTTTGCGGATAAGACGCACATCGAATTCGCCGACGGAATCACCGCGCTGCTCGGGCCGAACGGCTGCGGGAAGTCCAACGTCGTCGACGCCATCAAATGGGTGCTCGGCGAACAACGCTCGGCGGCGATGCGCGCCGAAAAGATGGAGGACGTCATCTTCGCCGGCTGCGAAACGCGCAAAGCCCTCAACGTCGCCGAGGTTACCCTCACGCTTACCAACGAAAAGGGCCTCTTGCCCCGCGAAGAAACGGAAATCGAAATCAAACGCCGCCTCTACCGCTCCGGCGAGAGCGAGTACTTTATCAACGGCCGCGAGGCGAAGTTAAAGGACATCCGACGGCTCTTCTGGGACACCGGCGTCGGCAAAGGCGCCTACTCGGTGATGGAACAGGGGAAGATCGACCAGGCCCTCTCCTCCAAACCCGAAGAACGCCGCTACATCTTCGAAGAAGCCGCCGGCATCACGAAAAACAAGGCGCAGAGCCGCGAGGCCGAGATCAAACTCGCCAAAACCGAAGACAATATGCGGATCCTCGACGTTCAGGTAAAGGAAACAAAACGCTCCCACGACACGCTCAAGGTTCAGGCTGAAAAGACGCTGCAATACCGCGCCCTACGGGAAACCGTCTTCGAGACCGAGCGGGACATCCAGCTCCTCCGCCTTAAACAATTCCGCGATGAGCGCGACAACCGGAAGGAAACCCTCAAAAAGCGGGCGGGGGAACGCGACGCCGCGCGCGGTGAGCTTGACCGCGTGTCGCAAGCCCTGCGCGACAACATGGACGTCGTCAACAGCCTTGAGAACGAACTCGTCGAATCGCAGAAAAACCTCTTCGGCCTTGCCAAAGAGAAACAAGGCCTCGAAGACCGGGCGCGGCTCCTCGGCGAACAGCGCGAAGAATGCCGCAACGCCGTCTCGCAGAACGAAAGCCGCCAGCGGCACATCAAGATAAAAATCGAAGAACTCCTCGCCGACGCCGAAGAACAGGACGCCGTCGTCCGCGATTTGCGAAAAAAGGTCGCCGACATCGAGGGGAACATCCTCTCTTTCGAGCAGAACATCACCCTCGCTTCCACGCAAATAGGCCAAAACGATGCGGCCATCCGCGCCGACGAGGCCGAGATACTCCGCGTCGAAGGCACGCGCTCCGTCCTTGAAAAAAACCTCGAGACCATAACCGACGACATCGTCGCCGCCCTCGACAAGGGCCTTAAAGACGCCGGCTATTCCGCATCCGACCGTCGAAAGACCCAGGGCGCGCTCGAAGACGCCCTGGGCCGGCTGAAGATCGCCCTCTCCGGCAGAAAGGCCCTGCTCGACGACCTCGCACGCGCCGCCGAGCGCGCCGCATCAGGCGGAGCCCTGCCCCAACCCGAAGAGCTCGAGCGCATCGTCCGCGCCCTTGCCTGCGCCCTGTCCGCCGCCGAGCACAACGCCGACGACGCCCTTGCCCACTTTAGCGCCTACCGGGAGAGCACCCCCGCCTTCATCGACGAATTCCTGGCCCCCGAAGGCATCATCACCAAGAAGCGCGCCATCGACGGCGACATCCGCGCCGCAAAAGACGCCGTTGGCGCAGGACGTGAGCGCATCGCCAGCCTGCGCGAAGAAAACAGCGCCCTCGGCGTCAAGATCAACGAGTACCGCGCCACCCTCAACTCCTTACGGGAAAGCCGCGCAAAGATGGGCGCACAAGCCGTAAGCGCGGAGGAACAAGCAAAACTCATCAGGCGGGAGCTCTCCGGCCAGGAGGCCCTCCTCAAGACCATCGAGGATGAGCTCTTCCTCGCCCGCAAACGCCTTGACGAGACAAGCGAGCGCATCGCCGACACCGAGGAAGAGCTCGCCGCACTCGAGGAGCGCGGCAAAAAGCTTTCCGCCGGCATGGAGAAGCTCGAGAAAGACATCGCGCGGCGGAACAGCGAAGTCTCCGGCAAACAAACCCAGCTGCAAAAGCAAACGGAGGCCCTTTCGCGGCTCAACACCGCCATCGAGCGCCTCCACCTCGAAATCGCCCAGAGCGAGACCGAGATAAAGAACACCCAGGACAACTTCCGCGAAACCCACTCCCGAGACCTCATGGAGTTCGAGGAGCGCATGTACACCATCGCCTTGCCCATAGCCTCCTTGCGGGAACGACGCGCCGAAGTCAAGCAGGAGCTCGACAACTTAGGCTCCGTCAACTTCATGGCCCCCGAAGAGTACATCGAAGTCAAAGAACGCTACCATCACATCGCCACGCAAGTCGACGATTTAACGCGCGCCAAAGACGACCTCCAGAAGGTCGTCGCCGAAATCCGCGTCGAATCGTCGCAAAAGTTCATGGACTGTTACAATAAAATCAAGAAAAACTTTCACAACATATTCAGACGACTCTTCGGCGGCGGCGGCGCGGAGCTCCGCCTCTTAGACCCCAACCACGTCCTCGAGTCCGGCATCGAAATCTTCGCCCAGCCGCCCGGCAAAAAACTCGAAAACATCACCCTCCTCTCCGGCGGCGAAAAAACCATGACCGCCGTCGCCCTCCTCTTCGCCACCTACATGGTACGCCCATCACCCTTCTGCCTCCTCGACGAAATCGACGCCGCCCTCGACGAAGACAACGTAGGACGCTTCGTTCAACTGCTGCGCGAGTTTGGCAGAACCAGCCAATTCATCGTCATAACGCACAACAAGAAAACCGTCGTCGCCGCCAACGCCCTCATCGGCATCACCATGCAAGAGAAAGGCATCACCATACTCATCGAAACCAAGCTCCAGAACAGAGAAGAAGCCGAAAAGGAAACCATCAGACCCCAAGAGGAACCCTACAGCGAAGAAGACGTCCCACCCGAAGAAGGCCGGGAACTCCCCCCCGGCGTCAACGACCCCACCAAGCTCAGCCCCGAAGAGCTCCGCCCCATAAAGAGCGCCCTCCTCCCCTAAGACGCCGTGAAAAAACCCGCGCGCGTCCACATCCGCATCCTCCTCGCCATCCTCGCCGCCGAAATCCTCCTCGTCGCCGCCGTCGCCGCCCTATCCCCGCGCACACCGCCACCCGCCGCCGCCGCGCCGCCGCGCCCCACCGCCGGCAGCCCCCGCGCACAAGAAAAACAGTTCTTAGGACTCGGCAGAATCCGCGCCCCCCTGGCCGCCGCCGCCCCCGCCGCCGCCTCCATCGTCGTCATAAGCCCCTACTTCCCCTACGACCCCGCCGATCGCGCCTTTTCCGAAGAACTCGCCGCCCGCATAGGCGACTGCCGCCGCGCCACCCTCGATTTTTTCGCCGCCATCCCCCCCAGCAGCCCCATCCTCAACAACGACGACGCCATCAAAAGCGCCCTCCTCGAACGCTACAACGCCCAGCTCCGCCTGGGTAAGATTGAAAGACTCTACTTCACCGACTACATGATCATCGACTAAAAGAAAAGCAAACCCATGAGGGGGCGCCACAGGCGCTTTTTGCGCCCTACGGGGCTAAGCCCCCAGCGCTACGCTTTTTGCTCGCGGGCCGCCCTCCCCAGCTTTCAGCTTTGCTTTCACAGAGAAGAGAAGAGGGGAGGAGGGGGGAGCCCCCCCCTGCGCTCCACGCCGCGACAGCGGCGCACATCTACAGCCCCAATGCGAATAGACTGTCGCAGTGCGCGTGCACGACGAAGTGCGCTACCCGCGCAAAGGCGGCGGATAGGCGACAGGCGCCCCTATGTGCCGCAAAACGCCCCCCGCTGCGCGGTCTACTGCGCCACCCTCCCAGCGGGGGCCAGCCCCCCCCCGCCCCCCGCTGGGAGGCCTTAAAAAAACCTCCCAGACCCACCCATAACGGGCCGCTGCCAAGCGAGGCCAACCGTTCACACGGCAAACCAGCCCAACCACACGTGCAACTGGTACAGAAACGCGCGAAACTGTACCGTTCACGCGCGAAACTGTACCGTTCACGCGCGAAACTGTACCGTTCACACGCGAAACTGTACCGTTCACGCGCGAAACTGTACCGTTCACACGTGTAACTGTACCAGTTACACGTGTAACTGGTGCAACTCCGCGCGAAACTGGTGCAACTCCGCGTGTAACTGACGCAAAAACACGGCACGCCAGACCGGCCGCACACAAGAAAAGACCGGCGGGAACCGGCCATCACCCAACTTCTTACTAAAAGAACCCAGCGCGGCGCCTAAGGGATGAGTATCCTTATCAGCCTTAAAAAGTCTTTGCGGGAAATCTCCCTGCCGCCAAGACTGCGGAGGTGGTCCGAGGGGACTTGGCAGTCGATAAGGGCGACGCCGCCTGCAAAGAGCCTTTGCGCAAGGGAAAGAAAGGCCGCTTTGGAGGCGTTGCTCCGCCTGGAGAACATGGATTCGCCGAAAAAGACCCTGCCCAAGAGGAGGCCGTAGCAGCCGCCGGCGAGGCCCCCCGCGTCATAGCTTTCGGCGGTGCGGACGCAACCCAAGCGGTGAAGCTCGGTGTAGGCTCCAATCATGTCGCCTGTGATCCAGGTGCCGCTCTGACCGGGGCGGCGGGCGGCGGAACAGGCGCGGATGACGGCGGGAAAGTCAACGTCGAAGCGAACCTCGAAGTCGCCGCGACGCAGGACCTTTTTCATGGTCGCCGAGTGGTGGAGGGTGTCGGGGGTGATGATAAAGCGCGGGTCGGGGGATTGCCAGAGGATGGGGTCTTCGGGGTTGTACCAGGGGAATATGCCCTGACGATAGGCCGAGAGGAGCATTCCCGGCGAAAGGTTGCCGCCGGCGGCGATGATGTCGCCGGGGCATTGCGCGGGGTCGGGGAAGGTGAAACGCTCGTGCTGGCTGAAGTCGGGGAAACGGGGGTCGGGGCCGGCGGGAACGGCCTCAGTAGCGGGTCTCGGCATAATTTACCCAGCCGCCTGCTTCGATGAGGGCGCGCTCGAAGCTTGTGAGTGCGAAGGGTTCCCTTCTTTCCCTGCCGGAGCCCTTGAAGGTAAGGAGGGCGTCTTCCATGTTGACGGTGAGGGCGGCGTCGGAGCCGGCGAACTCAGCAAAGATGCGGTCGATGGCGCGCGCGGGAAGCTCGACGGCGAGCATTCCGCAGTTGTAGGTGTTCTGCCTGAAGATGCGGGCGAAGCTCTCGGCGACGACGATGTTGATGCCGTTCATCTCCAGCGCCCAGGGCGCGTGCTCCCGCGAAGAGCCGCAGCCAAAGTTGGCGCGCGTCACGAGGGCGGCTTTTCCGTCGAGGCCGCGGGGGGAAAAGCCCGGGAGCTTGAGGTCTTCGAGCAGAAAGGGGCGCAGGGCGCCTCGTGAGCTTTCGTTCAGGTAGCGCGCGGGGATGATTTCGTCGGTGTTTATGTCGTTCCTGTCCAGGAACACTATGGGGCCGCCAAATGTCTTCATGCTGTGGTTCTCCTTGCGGTGCGGCGCGAGGGGCCGCTCAATGGTTTCATGCTAGAGTTCCCCTTGCAGCGCGGCGCGCGCCGCCGACGCGGGGCTCATCAGGTGGACGATGCCGCCTGAGCCCATGCGTCCGTAAAAGTTGCGGTTGGTGGTGGAGGCGCACACTTCGCCGGAAGCCAGGACGCCGTTGCTCATGCCCAGACAGGCTCCGCAGGTGGGGTTTGTAACGCAGAAACCGGCGCCCATAAAGTCGGCGATGAGGCCTTCTTCAAGGGCTTGGGCATACACGCCCGGCGTCGCCGGCGACACGATGGCGCGGCAGGTGGGGGCGACGCGCTTGCCCTTGACGATCCTTGCGGCGGCGCGGAGGTCTTCGATGCGGCCGTTGGTGCAGGAGCCGATGTAGACTTGATCGATTGCGGTTCCGCGCAGGGAACGCAGCGGCTTTACCTGGTCGGGCTTGCATCCCACCGTTGCCAAGGGCTCAAGCGCCGAACAATCGACGTCGAACGTCTTGACGTACGCGGCGTCGGCGTCGCTGCGCCATTGCAGCGCGTCTTCGAGTCTGTCGTTCTCTGCTTCCCCTTCGCCGCCGCCCTCTTCCCGCCTCCGCCTGTCGGCGTTTCGCAGGTATTCGAGCGTCGCGCCGTCCGGCTGGCAGATGCCGCTGGTCGCGCCGGCTTCGACGGCCATGTTGCAGAGCGTCATGCGGCCTTCCATGCTCATCGCGTCGACGGCTTCACCGTGGAACTCTATGACCGCGTCGGTCGCGCCGTTCACGCCGAGCCGGGAGATGACGGAAAGGATGACGTCCTTGGGATAAACGTCCTGTCTTAGGGCCCCGCTTAGGTTTACCCTGATGGACGGGGGCCTTTTGAAGGCGCACACGCCCTTGAGGATGCCCACTTCAAGGTCGGTCGTGCCGACGCCCGCGGCGAAAGCCCCGAAGGCGCCGTGCGTGCAGGTGTGGCTGTCGCCCATGATGATGACGCGGCCCGGGCGGGCAAAGCCTTTCTCGGGAAAAAGGGCGTGGCAGACGCCGTTGCGCCCAACGTCGAAGAAGTCTGCGATGCTATGCCGCCGCGCCCACTGCCTAAGCGCCTTCCCCTGCTCGGCGCTCTTGCCGTCTTTGGCCGGAGTTACGTGGTCTATCACCGCCTTTATCTTCGAGGCGTCGAACACCCTGTCCAGCCCCCGCGCAACAAGGTCGTCGATGGCGAGCGGCGTCGTAATCTCGTGGCAGAACACCGCGTCGAGGCGGAGCGTCCACACATCCTCCGTCGGTTTGTCGACGACGTGCGACTCAAATATCTTCTCCGTTATGGTTTTTCCCATGTTTCCTCCAATGACCGCGCCGCCCGTCGGCGCATCCCTTCGACAACCCAAAACAAACGCGTGCCGGGGATGAGATTTGAACTCACACGGCCTTGCGGCCAGGGGATTTTAAGTCCCCGGTGTCTACCATTCCACCACCCCGGCCACAACGCCTGCGGCAAAGACGCGCCGCCCGCGCGCGTATTGCATACTACACGCCAAGTTTGATAGTGTCAACAATATGAACAATCAGTTGAAAGGATTCACCGACGCCCACGCGCACCTGGCAATGCTCTTTGACATCGACCGGGAGGCAGGCCAAGAGGCGCGCCTGCCCGACGACCTTGCCCTCTGCGGCGGCGCCTTTCTCCTCGACATCGGCACGCAGCCTGATGACCTGGGCCCGCGCATCGCGCAATTTGGGCGCTTCCCCAACGTCCGCTTTGCAGGCGGCGTCTGGCCCCACAAAGAAGCCGTCGCCGCCCCCCAGGAAAGCGCTCGCCTTCTCGAAGCCGCGCTCGCCCGCGCCGCCCCCTCCGGGCTTCTCGCCGCCGTCGGAGAGTGCGGCTACGACCGCCGCGAAAACCCCACCGCGCCTGAAGGCGAAACCACCCTCCTCGAACTCCAGCTCTCTCTCGCCGGACGCTATAAGCTCCCCATCGTCATCCACTCGCGCGAAGCCCCCCGAGCGACCATCGAGACCCTCGCCCGCTTTCCCGACGTCCGCGCCGTCATCCATTGCTTCTCGTACGGCGTCGAAGAGGCAAAAAAATTCTTGGAGCTCGGCTGCCACATCTCCTTCGCCGGAAACCTCACCTACAAAAACGCGCACAACCTGCGCGAAGCCATTCAGATCGTCCCCGCCGGCCGCCTCTTGCTGGAAACCGACAGCCCGTTCCTTTCTCCGGTCCCCTTTCGCGGAAAAACCTGCCGCCCCCCGATGATCGCCGAAACCTACAAAACCGCCGCCGCACTTAGAAACACCGGCGTCGAAGAACTCAAACAAACCATCGCCCGCAACGCAGAGGCCCTCTTCCTCCAATAAGGGTGCGGAGGGGCGCGCCCCCCGCGCGCGCACGGCGCACAAACAAAGGCGGCCCCCCCCCGTGTGGGGAGCCGCCCTGTCGTTGCCGCGCCTGAGGAGCGCGCAACCGCTTACTTGAGCGCTTTTCCTTTGACCGCTCGGTAGTTCACTTTGACGTCTTCAACAATGCCCAACGTTGGAATCCCTGAACTTACGACAGGCGCCGCTCCGCCCATCGCGCCGAGGAGCGACTGTTGAGCCACCCTTTGACCCGACACCTGATAAAAAGCATTGTCGTAGCTTACAATCGACGACGCGTCGGCGGCCACGACAAAATGCGAAAGAGGCGTAAAGTCCTTCGTATCCTGGATGAACCAGAGCAATTTGCTCGCGTCGTCTTCAAACGATATTCCGAGCATCGGGGTTCCATCGTCGGAGGTTTTTTGTTGAACCGCTACGCCCTTCGTGCCCATGGGAATAACTATTTGCTCCCTGACATACGACGCTTCTCCCTTGCTCACTTTGGCGCCGCCGTCGGTTTGACCGTTCTTTGAGCGCACAAGGGTAAGGGCGATGTTGCCCCCCTCCACATAGTACTGCAATTCCTGCGCGCGATTTACGCCGATCGCGTCCAACGCTTCACTGGGAGACGGTTTCGGCGCGGATATGCATCCGACAAACAAAACCCCGACTGCGATTGCTGGAGTCAGCAATCTTAACAAACTGATGTGTTTTTTCATAAAACACTCCTTTTGCGGCCATAGGCCGCTGTTTTTTATACGCGCTCTACGAGCACGTTCTCTTGTCGCCGCTCGCGCGGCGCAAAATACCGTTTAAGCGGCAGGC
>JAITNO010000083.1 GCA_031290405.1 Spirochaetaceae bacterium | reverse complement strand
TTGTTGAAAAAAGCAATTGTTTTCATTCCGGTCTCCTTCGAATAATGACGAGAAACACTTTATCGTCAATTTCGAACTCCGGTGCGGGGTTACCGTTGTCTCGCAGCATGGACCTTGCGCGCTGAATACCGTAACCGTACCTGTTAACATAGTCCATTGAACGCATGGTTTCCGCAAGAACAGGATTTCTATAGCTATTTTGTTTTTCTAAGGTCTCCCTGGTGACCTCGCCATAAAGTCCGCCTGAGTTTTGAATTTCAATCCTGTCCGAGAACCAATAGAAACGGATAGGCATAGTGGATTGGTAATTCCGATGCATTACAGCATTGTGAAAGAATTCCCTCAATGCCCATTCAGGGTAATCGGGGACATTTTTCTCGCGAAAACCTTCTCCCTGTTGAAGTGCAACTGTATTGTGAGCGACGATTTTCTGGCGAATTGTCTCTATTACAGTACGTAAATCACCGGAAACCGCCAATTCATCATCAGGGCGCTCGGTCATGGCGGTTCCCGGAAATTTGAGAAATTGGACATAAGCACCGGGCAGGAAAAACCGTGGATCATTACCAAAAAGCAGAATGCCGGCGACTGTGGGCACATTGGCTTTCAGATCAAAGCAACGCAAGGATGCAAGTTTTTCCTCTGTGGTGCGGTGGTTTGTAGCAATGACTTCAGCGCTTATGGTCTGTTGCCGGTATTCGTCAAACAGGCGCATTGATAGATCGGCAATGCCCGCCTCTCTGAGGGGGGTGGTATCAAAAGTAGTCAGCAAACTGGCGCGTTTTTCCGAGAGGATGCGTTCTTCTTGCTCACTGGCAACGGCTTTGCGCGGCCCAACCCGTATCCAGACTTGTCCCTTGTAGCGGACCGGGGGTAAATCGGACGGCTGCACTTCAACAACAGCAAGCTGACCGAAACTTCCGAAATCGAAACGGCTTACCGTCAATGCCGGTATCGGGAGAATATTGCCAGCAGAACGCAGCGCGCCGAGGTTTTGCAGCAACTGATCCGTTACATTGAGCCCGGACAGATCGCCTGTTTTATCTTTTACGCCTATAAGCAAATATCCCGGCTGTCGATGATTGGGATAATCGTTTGCGAAGGCGCATACCGCTTGAGAAAATTTATCGGTGTTATCGGTTGAAATCGTACGTTCAACTCGATCGGATTCCATATCAGCAATTAGTCTTTCTAATTTTTCCCGCGTTAGCATGATAATTTCTTATCCTCTCTCCAATATAATTTCCGCGCCATTCACCAACACTCCGCAATGCCCTGCGTTGCCGCTCGTGGCGGCATTGCCGCGCAGTTCCTGCGGTATGAGGGATTCCACGTCATAGCCGCATTTTTCAGCGCTCACATCTTGCGGAGCGTATCCGAAAGATGTTTCTATGTCCATAACGTCTTGCATGGCGTCTGCATTCGCGGCGGTTTGACGAAAAACGGCTCGGGCAACGCGTTAACGAGGGCGCTCCCTTGCATTTTATTCACAAAAAGCGGATTATGAGCGCAGTCTACATCTATAAGGAGCCAGTGGAAAATGAACAATGACAATCAAGGGAAGGGCGGCCCTCCGTTTAACTTCGGCGGTCCCAATGGGCCTAAGCTGCCGGACCCTAAGAAATGGAGCGGGTGGAAGTTTTCCCTTGTGTATATCCTTATCTTAATCGTCGGGATGAGCCTCTTCAATTACGTCTTTATGAGCAAGGTGAATCCCGTCATCGACTATTCGGAGTTTAAGCAGCGCATTGCGGCAGGCGAGATTAAACGCGTCGAGCTTGACGAGGCGTACTTCATCGGCTATGTGGACAAGGTTCCGACGAAGCCGCAGATTAAGGCGCCCATTCTCTTCGGCCTTTCGGCGCCGGAGCCGGCGGCGGCGACGACGGTCTACCGCACGGTGCCGATAAACGACTCTGCGCTTGTCGCTTTGATGGACGAGCACGGGGTTGATTATTACGCGGTCTCCCGCGAGGGGAGCGCGATTCTTAACTTTATCTTTACGTGGGTGCTGCCCATCGCGTTCTTCATCTTTATCTGGCGCATCTTGATGCGGAGGATGGGGAATTTTGGCGGGAATGTGCTTTCCTTCGGGCAGAATCGTTCGGCGATTGTCGCGGAGGGGGACGTGAAGACGCGGTTCTCCGACGTTGCCGGCGCGGATGAGGCGAAGGATGAGCTGATCGAGGTTGTCGACTTCCTGAAGACTCCTAAAAAGTATACGGACATTGGCGGGAGGATCCCCAAGGGCGTCCTCCTGGTGGGGCCGCCTGGCACGGGCAAGACGCTGCTTGCCCGCGCGGTTGCAGGCGAGGCGGGCGTCGCCTTCTTTAGGATGAGCGGGGCGGACTTTGTGGAGATGTTCGTGGGCGTGGGCGCGGCGCGCGTGCGCGACCTCTTCAAGCAGGCGCGGGCGAAGGCGAGCGGGAGCAAGGGCTGCATCGTCTTTATCGACGAGCTTGACGCCATCGGCAAGAGCCGGCTGAACAACATCGGCGGCGGCAACGACGAGCGGGAGCAGACGCTCAACCAGCTTCTGGTGGAGATGGACGGGTTTGACGCGACGGGGGGGCTTATCGTGCTTGCCGCGACGAACCGCCCGGACGTGCTCGACCCGGCGTTGCTCCGCCCGGGGCGTTTTGACCGCCAGGTGCTTGTGGACAAGCCGGACCTCAAGGGGCGCGAAGAGATTCTGAAGATTCACTCGAAGGATGTGAAGCTCTCCCCGGCGGTTGATTTGGCGGCGGTGGCGCGCAGCACGTCGGGCTTTGTCGGCGCGGATCTGGCGAACATTGTGAACGAGGCGGCGTTGCTTGCCGTCCGCGGCGGGCGGATGACCGTCGAACAGCAGGACTTTAGCGAGGCTATCGAAAAGACCGTCGCCGGTCTGCAAAAGAAGAACCGCGTGATTAAGCCCGAGGAGCGGCGCATCGTGGCGTTTCACGAGACGGGGCACGCATTGGTGGCCGCATTGACGCCGAACTCCGACCCTGTGCAGAAGATCTCGATTATCCCGCGCGGCTTTGGCGCGCTCGGCTACACCTTGCAGATGCCCATCGAAGATCGCTACCTGATGACGGAGGACGAGCTGAAGGGCAAGATCGACGTGCTGCTCGGCGGGCGGGCGGCGGAGGAGATCGTCTTTGGGAAGATTTCGACGGGGGCGGCCAACGACCTTGCCAAGGCGACGGACATTGCGCGCAAGATGATCGTCGACTACGGCATGAGCGAGCGCTTTCGCCATGTGGCCCTGACGCGCCGCGGCCTGGGGATGCTCGGCGACAGCGCGCCCCAAGAGCCGATGTTCCAGAGGGAATACTCGGACGCGACCCAGCAGTACATCGACGAGACGATAGCCGGCATCGTCGAGGCGCAGTACGGCAAGGTTAAATCCACCTTGCTTGCGCGGCAAAGCTTGTTAAACCAGGTCGCCGGAATCCTCCTTGACAAGGAAACCATCGACGAGAAGGAATTCAAGTCCCTCGTCGCCGGCGACGTCTACTCGGGGGCCGCCGCATGACGACGGAACTCTTCACCTTCTGCGACTTCGCGCAGGAAACCGGCGGCAAGCTTACCATCGTCGGCACATTCGACACGATCATCACGAAGAACTTCCCCTGTGTGCATCCCCAGTTGTCCGTCGTCATACGCTTGCGCTTCAACATCAGCGAGTTCTACCGGCACAGCTTTAGGATCGAGACGCGGGATCTTGACGGCGAAGTGTGCATGAACTCCATCTCCGGCAAAATCGACGTTCGCGGCGTGGGAAACGCCACCGCCGTGTCGCACCTCGTCTTCTGCATCAACGGCTTGCACTTCAAAAACGCCGGCGTCGTCAACTTCGTTCTCTATATAGACGACAGGGAGCTCGCCTTCCTCCCCCTGTACGTCAGGAAAGCCTGAACTGTGCGCACTCTTGCGCCTCTCCTTTGCGCCTTTGCGCCGCGCATCCTCTGCGCCGCCGCCCTCTCTTTCTCTTCGACGCTGGGCCTCCTCGCCCAGGGCGTCGAACTGCGGGCCCAGTCCGCCGTCGTCCTCGATGCGGCCACCGGCTCCGTCGTCTTTGAAAAGAACCCCGACCTCCCCATCCCACCGGCCTCTCTTGCCAAGCTGATGACCATGCACATCGCGCTTTGCCAGGCGGCCGTTCGGGGCATCCCGCTGGACCGGCGCTTCGAGCTCCCGCCGGAGAGCTGGTGGCGCAACCAGCCGCCGCGCTCCAGCCTGATGTACCTGGAGGAGGGCCAGAAGGCCAGCCTCCGCGAGTTGCTCCTCGGCTTGGCCATCCCTTCGGGGAACGACGCCGCCGTCGCCGTCGCCCTGCGCTTCGCCCCAACAATCGAAGATTTCGCGGCGATGATGAACCGCGAAGCGCGGAAGTTCCGCCTTGACGCGACGCACTTCGTCGAACCGTCAGGCATTTCGGAGGACAACATCACCACCGCGCGCGACTTCGCCCGCTTCTGCAAGATTTACCTCCAGCTGCACCCCGAGGCGTCGTCCAGCTACCACACCGTCGAGGAGTTCGTCTATCCCACCGCCGACAATATGCCCCCCGAACGCCGCCACGCGCCGCCCATCAGAGTGCACCGCAACCACGCCGGCCTTGTCGGCTCCTATGCGGGCGCCGACGGCCTTAAAACAGGCTACATCGACGAGGCCGGCTACAACCTCGCCGCAAGCGCCGGACGAGACGGCGTTCGTTTCATCGCCGTGCTCTTAGGCGTCCCACGAGAACTCGGATCCTACTGGGGCCCCCGCGCCCGCGACGCCGACGGCGCGGCCCTCTTCGACTGGGCCTTCGAGCGCTTCGGCACCGTCCGCCTCCCCTATCCCCCCATCCCGCCCGTCCGCGTCTGGAAAGGCGCTCAGAGCCGCGTCGACGCCCTCCCCGTCCTAGTCGGCCAGAGCTCTCCCGATTACGGCGCGTTCACCGTCGTCCGCGGCAGGCGGGGCGGCGCCTCCTGCCGCGTCAACGTCTATCGGGGCCTTGTCGCCCCACTCCCCGCGGGGAGCGTCGCAGGAGAACTCACCTTCTACGACGAGGCAGGCGAAATCGGACGCGTCCCCCTCCTCACCGCAGCGGACGTCGGGAAGGGATCCCTCCCGAAGCGCCTCTGGGACGCCTTCCTCATGCTCTTTCAAGGCAAGTAGCGGCGCATGAAGGCCGTGCGTCCGCCCCTTGCCGGTCAACGGCGCCTGATAAAGGCCGTGCGCTTTCTCCTCATCGCCGCCGCCGCCTTCCTGCTTTCCTCGTGCGCCACCGAAGCCTCCCTCGTCGCGCGCCGCTACCGCCTGCACAGCCCCAAAATCAAGCCAGGCCCCACGCTCACCTTCGCCGTCCTGTCCGACACTCACAGCCAAGTCTTTGAAAACGACGGCAAGAGAATAGTCGAGATGCTCGCGGGCGCCGCCCCCGACCTCATCTTCCTCGTCGGCGACATCATCGACAACGTCCTCCCCATGACAGGCTCAGAAATCCTCCTGGGCAACATCGAGCGCCTCGCGCCCATCTACTTCGTCCCCGGCAATCATGAGTATTACAACCGCAACATGGAAGAAGTCTTCGCCCTCGTCAGGAGCCACGGCATAGCAATACTGCAAGACAGCCACGTCGAAGTCGAAGTGAGGGGCAACGCCGTCATCATCGCCGGCGTCGAGGACAGCGCCCGCGCGCGCTTTCACGACCCCCAATACGACTGGGAAGCAGGCGCCAGAGAAGCCTTCGCCCCACTCGCCGGCAGAAGCGAATACAAAATCCTCTTGTCGCACCGCCCCGACCACGCAGCGGTCTTCGCCGGCTACGGCTTCGACCTCATGCTCAGCGGCCACACGCACGGCGGCCAAATCAGGCTTTTCCCGTTCACCAACGGCGTCTACGCGCCCGGACAAGGCCTCTTCCCCAAACTCTCCGGCGGCCAGTATCGCATCGGCGCCATGAACCTCGTCATAAGCCGCGGCGTTACCACGACGCGCCCCAATCTTCCCCGCATCAACAACCCCCCCGAAGTCGTGTTAATCGAGCTTACCAGCTCGAATTAATTGGAACTTTCCCCCGCCCCCCCCACAAAAAAGCCCCCGGCATTGCCGGAGGCTTTCGCTCTCTCTTACTTTGCCCAGCGGATGACGACTACGCCGGAGCCGCCGGGGCCGCCGTCTAAGTTCCGCCATTCCCAACCGCCGCCGCCGCCTTTTCCCGTATTCGCGGGACCCCATACTCCCCCGCCAGAGTCGGCCTTGCCGCCGTCTCCCCCATAGGCAATGTTAGCGCCCGTGATATTGTTATAGGTTCCAACGCTCCCGGTAAGGTTTTGACTCCCGCTCCCGATGCCTCCTGCGGCGCTCACCGCCAGCTCACCCGCAGGCGTGAGAGAAGAGAGACCGCCGTCCCCGCCGCTTTGGTCTGTCTCGCCGCCCGCTCCGCCTGCGCCCACGATGACGGCGTAGTCGTTCTTCGTCATGGCATATGCCGCGCTTGCGGTGTAGCCGCCCCCGCCGCCGCCAGTCTGCGAATATACGTCATTGCCGCTGTGGCGGCCTTCACCGCCGCCGCCGCCGCCAACCACGAGCAGGTCGGCGGTTACCGGCAGCGCGAAAGTCAGCGTTCCCGTTCCGCCGGTAAACTTGATACCCGCGTAGGCGCCGTACTCGAAGGGCGTAAAGCTGAGGCCGCCGCTCACCGTCCACAGCGGCGACACGTCAAAGGTGTAGGGCCCCCAAACGCGCTCCGTTGCCGCCGTCGTCACCTTGACGCTGAAGGTCACGGAGCCTTTCTGTCCGCCGAGCGTTACCTCTGGCGCGTCCGCGCTGAAGGCCGCGCCTGGCGCATCAAGCGCGTAGCTCACGGCGGCGGAAGCGTCCGCTGCCTGCGCGGTAAACGTCACCGCATCGACAGAGACGGGCGCCACAATGCCGTAGGTCGTCGTGGCGGCATTGAACGCGTAGGGAGTCAGGGTCTCCGCGCTAAGCGTGATGACGATGGGCGGAGTTATCCCGCTCCCATAGCGCACCGAGTCGCCGTTGTTCAGTGCCCACAGGAGTTCCCGCCCCGGCATGGCAACGGGGGCCGTCCCATCTATGATGAGCGCGGTGTTTGTTATGGTCGGATACTGCCAGTCAGCGCCGCTGTTGCCGTCCCCCAGGATGATGGTGTCCGGGTAGGTGGGCAGGCTCGGGTCGACGCCCAGCCTGATGGTGTAGGCGCCATACTTGGCCGCCGTGCCGTTGGTGTTGAGGTAGGTGAGGGCCGCCGCCAGGTCGTTCGCGCTCGCGCCGGTCATACCGACGCCGGCGATGGGCCAGGGGTTGCCGTCCTCGAAGAGGCCGGCGCCGCGCACAGCCGCGTCCACTACGGCCACGCTGATGGCGCCGTTGGCGTTGGCCGTCCCGACCAAGCCGTAGTGGGCGAAGTCCGTGTCCGCGTCCTGCGCCACGTCGTTCAGGCCGTTGCGGATGGTCCAGACGGGGGCCGCGTTGCCGGTGGCCGCCGTCCACGCGCCGTCGCCCAGACCGAAGGGGGCGTATTTCATCTTGAAGTAGGCGGTCGTCGCGCCCGCATCAAGCGTCGTCAGCATATACTCCGCCGTGCCGCGCGTCGTGTGCGGCTTCCCCGCG
>JAITNO010000070.1 GCA_031290405.1 Spirochaetaceae bacterium | reverse complement strand
CATCCTCTTTTGTGTGGTGTTTCACGTCGCCGCAACAGAGGCGCACCTGGAAGAGACGGCGCCTCTGCGCGTCGTCGACATAAGCGAATATGTGGAGGCGCCGCCCGCACCCCTGGTGCGTCCGCGCGTCAAAGAAACGCCGCCGGAACCAGAGGAGGTTCAGGATGAAATTGCCGAAACCATCGTCGAAACAGAGGAGGAACACCATGACAATCAGAGCGCCGCCGTAGGGGCGTCATCAGAAGGGCTTGCCTCCGAAGGCGCCGGCGCACGGTATGTAAAAGAAAACTACAGCTATGTGCAACGGCGCATAGTGCAGGAACTTGAATACCCTTCGCAGGCGCGACGCGCCGGCATACAGGGCGTGGTGGAAGTGATCTTTACCATAAACGCGAACGGGTCGGCCGGCGACATCGCCGTCCGCAGGAGCAGTGGTAAAGACATTCTGGACGAAGAAGCGCTGCGCGCCGTGCAAAGCGCCTCCCCGTTCCGCCGGCCCCCGGAGCCGGTCCGAATCGTCATCCCCGTGTCGTTTAAGTTAACGTGAGCGGGTTTTCAGTATGGAGTTTCCCGCATGGGGGTTTCCCGTATGGGAGTTTCCCGTATGGGAAAACACCATTGTATCTATCATTTTATGTATTTATAGGAGAATACCATGAAAAGAATTGCAATTTTAACGTTTGTTTTGTGCGCGTGTGTAAACAGCGCCGTGTTTTCGCATGAGTGGTTTGCCGCTCTTGCCGATGTCAAAAGCTACAAGGCGGGCGATGCGGTCCCCTTGACGGTGTATGTTACCCATCATTTTATGGTGGGCGAAGGGGTCAGCGACTCCTCCCGGAATGCGTTTTTTGTCTTGCAGGGCAACGCACCCACGAACACGCGGGTAAGAACCACGCGCAACGAGGCGGCGCAGGTGCTTTCTGCTGAGTTTGCGCTCCCCGCCGGCGCGCCGACCGTCGTCCTGGTGAACAGCGTGGGCTCGTTTTCCCACACGACGACAGCGGGAGTGCGGGGCGGGACGAAAGAGACGCTCAAGGCATTGGGCTTCACCATTTCAAAAAGCACGCTGAGGGAGGGCTGGTGCAAAATCTACGTCAATCCCAGCGCAGAGGACAAGAGCTTCGCCCAGCCCCTGGGCCTGCCCCTGGAAATCGTGCCCGTCACGAACCCCGCCGACATTGCGACGGGCAAGCCGGCGCTGTTTAAGGTCTTCCAGAACGGCAAACCTTTGGCAAACGCAACCGTGTCCGCGACCTATAAAAGCTTTAACTCCACAGACGAGGAAGCCTGGGCGGTCAAGGGACTGAAAACGGACTCCACCGGTCAAGTAACGCTGAATATGCCTTCGGCGGCGGCGGCCAAGGACATCTGGGTGGTAAAAACCGACTATTCAGGCGACGTGTCCGGCAACCCCGCGTACGACGCGGCAGCCTACAGTTCGTGGGCCTCGTTCGTGGTTAGAAAATAGCGGCAACCGGAGACAGTATGAGTCTTTTTGATCTTTTCAAGATGGGCGGGCTTTTTATGTGGCCGCTGCTGGTATTTTCCATGGCGACGGTGGCGATTGCGCTGGAACGCGCGATTTTCATCTTTCGCAACAACTTGCGCCTTGACGACCTGAAGGCAGAGACCATCGCGTACGTCAGGCGGGGGGATATGGACGGCGCGTGCCTCTACCTCGAAAAGCGATCCGCGCGGCGCATGGGCGCGAAAATACTTTGGACCATGATGAGCAACCGGACGCTTTCGGAAAGAAGCCTTATCGAAAAAGTAACGGAAACGCAGGCCATGTCCTGCATCGACACGCTGGAAACCGGCTTTAATTTCCTTACCGCCCTGGGTTCCCTCTCCCCGCTCACCGGCTTCCTGGGAACCGTCTCCGGCATGATAGGGGCGTTCAAGTCCATCGCGGAAGCGACGGAAGTGAACGCCCAGATCGTCGCCAACGGCATTTACGAAGCGCTTATCACCACCGTGTTCGGCCTGATCATCGCCATCATCGCCATGGTTGCCCACTCCATTTTTTCCCATGTGGTCGACAGCTTCGCGGCAAAAGTGGAGTTTGTCTGCTCGGATGTGCTTGTGGAGCTTGCCGTGGCGGGGAAAAAGGACGCAGCATGAGGTTGCGCCGCACAAAACGCGCCGGATTCGCCGACTCCAGCGCTTCAAGCGACATAGCGTTTTTGCTGATCATCTACTTTATTGTCATCGCCGGCTTCAACATCAACAAAGGATTTTTGATGCACCTTCCCGCAAAAGACTCCACGCGGACGGTCAGGCGGGAGGATTTGCTGCGCTTTGAACTGGACGACGCCGGTCAAACGCTGTACCGGGGCGCCGTCGTCGTTCCCGCCGAAACGGAGCGCGTCATAGAGAGCGGCCTTGCCGCCAACGCCGAGCTGGCGGTGATGCTCTCCATCTCGCCCTTCACCCCGTGGCAGCACGTCGTGTCGTTTGTGGAAACAGCGCAAAAGCTCAACGTGGAAGCCTTTTCCTTTTCCATGAAAGAGGACGTTCCATGAATATAAAACGCGAGCGGAAAGCCTTCACCGTTCCCCTGAACTCCATGTCGGACGTGGCTTTCCTGCTGCTCATCTTTATCATGCTTGTTTCCCTCATCAACTACCGCAAGGAGGTTCACATCGATTACCCCGTGGGCGACGCAAGCGCCAAAACCAGCGCCGAACAAAACCTTGAACTATGGATAGACAAAACGGGAAACGCGTACCTTGACGGAGACAGCGCAACTTTCGGCGAGGTGGAAGCCGCAGTGGAGAGCCTCTCCAGGGACGCCCCCGACACGCGCATCCATTTTATCGTCGACCGCGACACGCCCTTTATGTTTGTAAACTCAGGGCTCGACATCCTGAAGCGGTTCCAATACCGGTCGGTAAGCCTCGTCGTCAAAGACGCCGCGCAATAAGGCGCAGACGAGGAGGGCGCCACCCAAGTCCGGCGGTGCACCGCGCGGGTCTGGCGGTGCGCCGAACGAGGCGGGCAATCAATGAGATCAGCTATTCTATGTTCCAACCTGCGGGCTTGGAACGCAAAAATAATTTCTGTTATGGAGGAATGCCGTATGTCTAGGACACGCTGATTGCCTCATGCGAGGCAACACAATGCGCGGCAACCGTGCCGGCCCCGAATTTGGAAGCGCACCCGGCTGGAGCTCGGGGGCGTGACTTCCCCCTCCTTTTGGCGTATGCTGGCCGTATGTCGCATATTGTTTTTGACAGGCCGATTTTTGTTCTTGCCGCGATGCTTTTTCCGTTTGCGCTCATCGTGGGCAGGAGATTCTTTCGAGACGCGTTCAGCCTTTCGCTGTCGCTTGGTCCGCCGGGGGGCGAGGCTTTTAAGGCTCCTCTTCGCGGCTGCCTGCTTAATCGCCTCGCACGTCTTTTGGAGATGGCGGGGCTGGTCGTCTTGACGCTCGCCGCCTCAGGGCCCGTGCTGATTTCCAATGTAGTCGTGTACCTCGACCGCGGCGCGGACATCCTCTTCGTGCTCGACGACAGTCCAAGCATGGCCGGACTGGACATCGGAGGGATGAGCCGGTTCGACGCGGCGCGCAGCCTCATGAAGGATTTTTCCAAGCGGCGGCCCGCCGACGCCATCGGACTCGCCGCTCTCGGCAACGACGCGGCGCTCCTCTTGCCGCCGACGACGGATAAAAACGCGCTTTTTGCCAGACTGGATAACCTGAAAATCGGCGAGATGGGAGACGGCACGGCGCTGGGCGAAGGAATCTCCGTCGCCGCGCTGCACCTGCGCGCTTCGACCGCGCCGCGCAAAGCCGTCGTGCTGATCACCGACGGGGAAAACAACGCCGGCTCGATTCATCCCGAGACGGCCGCCGCGGCGCTTGCAGGCGTGGGTGCCTCGTTTTACGTCATCGCGGTGGGGTCGACGGGAGAAGTTCCCATCGACTACGTGGATCCTTTCACCCACGTCAGGCGAACCGGCTCGTTCGATTCGCGTTTCAACCCCGATGCGCTGATGAAAATGGCGCGCGCCGGAAACGGGGTCTTCATCCCCGCCCCGTCCGCCGATGCCTTTGAGGAGGCCTTTTCCCGCGTGAACAAGTCTGAAATCACGGTAATCCGCTCAGGCGTCCGGGGAAAGCGAACCCCCGCGCACAACGCACTGATTGTCGTCGGCGTCCTCATCAGCATTGCCGGCGTCGTTATAAAAAAAGTCATGCTTGGGGCGTTTTTATGAACTTCACGATGAACGAACCTGACCGGCTTGTCTGGCTTTTGGCGCTCATCCCCGTGGCGGCCCTCATGTTTTTGCGTTACAAGCAGCGGTTTCTGCTTATTTCCAGGCTGATCTCCGGCGCGCCGTCGGCCTTGAATGCCGGAGGGAACGGCGCGTCCCTGCTGCGTACGCGGTATGTGTTCTCGTCGGTCTTCTTCCTGTTGTTTCTGGGGGCGCAGATTGCCGCTCTTGCCGACCCGCGCATGGGAAGCCGCCTTGTCCGCGAATTCCAACGCGGCTGCGACGTCGTGCTTGCGATGGACATTTCGCGCAGCATGAATGTACGGGATGCGGCTTCGATGCCGGATTCAGGCGACGAAGCCGGCAAAAACGCGTCCACCCGCCTGGAGCGGTCACGGTGGATCGCCCGCAACTTGGTCGAAGGGTCTGGGGATTCCGCCGTGGGCGGCTCGGTGTTTCTGCGCTTTGGACTTGCCATCGGGAAGGGGCGAGGCGTCTTAGCCGTGCCGGTGAGCTCGGACGGCGAGGCGGTTCTGGCCGTTTTGGACGCCCTTTCAAGCTCAACGATGAACTCATGGGGGACGAACCTTGAACGGCTTCTGGACGCGGCGGGAAACGGATTTTTGGAGGATTCCCCTGCGGGCAGGCAGATCGTCCTCTTTACCGACGGGGAAGGCCTCGAGGGGTCGCTCTTTTCGTCGATGGAACGTCTGATGCGGGACGATGTTTCCGTGATTGCCGTCGGTTTGGGCTCGGCGCAGGGGGCGCTCATCCCCGAAAACGGCGACGCTCCCTCAGGCGGTGAAAATGTCCTGGTGCGGAGCTTTCTCCGCGCCGATGCGCTTAAAAGCGCGGTGGAACGGGGCGGCGGCGCCTACATCGACGGCAACCGCGACGACGCCGTAAATCTTATCGCCGAAAAGATCTTCCCGCTTGCCGAAAATTCATCCTGGGTTTTCCGTGAAGAGTCGGGCGCGCTCTGGCATATTTTCGTTGTTGCGGGCATGGTGTTCCTCCTCCTATCGATGGCGGCGAAGAAAAGCGCGCGGACAACATCATTGCCCGGCTGATTGCCGGCGGAGGGCGTCCCGCATTTCGAGGGCGGCTGTCCGTGCGGCCGCCGCCGCGCCAAGCAGGGTGGGGTGTGCGTCGTCCGCGCCGTGGCGCCAGGCGGTCAAGATTGAGCGCGACGCGTTCACAACGCCGCCGTTTTTGTCCGCGTGCAGCAGGAGGGAGGCCTCTTCGGCGCCGCCGCCCTGCGCGCCGTAGCCGGGGATGAGGAAAAACAAGTTGCCGTATGTTGCGCGCAGGGCTTTTGCCTCTTCACATTCCGCGGCGCTCTTTGCCTCCGCCCCAACTACGGCGCCGAAGATGCCGAAGCCGCACTGTCCGGCGTGTTGCGCGGCAAGGGCGTTTAACTTTTCGCCGACGGCGTCGTAGACGAAGCCGCCTTCCTTCAGCTGCCGCCCCTCAAAATCCCTAAAACCTTTGTTGCTTGTCCGCAGCAGAACGAAGGCGCCCTTCCCGCGCTTCTCCGCTTCGATGAGCCAGGGCTCGAGCGAGTCCATGCCCATATACGGGTTCAGCGTAACAAAGTCAGCCTCGAAATCGCCCGAAAAATGGGCCTTCGCGTAACGGGCCGCCGTGTCGGCAATGTCGCCGCGCTTTATGTCGGCGATCGCAAGGGCGCCGCGCTCTCTTATATACCGCACTGTTTTTGAATAAAGCTCCAAGCCCGCGACGCCGAGCGCCTCGTAACAGGCTATCTGCACTTTATAGCAGGCGGCGACGTCAAGCGTGGCGTCTACTATTGCCTTGTTGTAGTCGAGCATCGCTTCGGTTTCGTTTGTGCCGTTTTGCAATGCCGCCTGAGGCAAATATTCAATTGCCGCATCCAATCCGACGCATACGTTGCCTTTTTGGGCGACGGCATGATATAACTTGTCTATGCTATACATCTCTCTATGCCATCCATCGTTCGCTAGGCGCTGTAAACGATCCTGCCGTTTGCCATGGTCATCAGTATTTTACCTTGAAGCTCTTTCCCTATGAACGGCGAATTCTTTCCGCGCGAGAAAAAGTCTTCCGCCTTTACGGTGGTTTTCAGTTTAGGGTCAACGACGACAATGTCAGCCCTCATGCCTTTCCTTACATACCCCCTGTCCTTCAGTCCCAGTATTCGAGCGGGGGATGCGCTCATGTAATACGACAAGCGTTGCACCGAATATTCATCATGGTGAATGAGCGTGTCCCATACAACGGGCAACGCGGTTTCGAGTCCGCTAAAACCCGGAGCGCCGCCCTCTTTGTCGGCCCTTGTATGCGGCGCATGGTCAGTCGCTATCGCATCGATGGTATTGTTGTCAAGGGCGTCGAGAAGCGCACTTCGGTCATCCTCGCTGCGCAAGGGCGGCGCAACGGCGCCAAAAGTGTTTTCGCCCAGACGCAGCGCGTCGTCTTTCGTCAGCGCCAAGTGGTGGGGGGTCGCTTCGGCGGTAAGGGCAAACTTTTTATGTTCCCATTTTGCGTTCTCTATTGCCTCAACGGATTCTTTTGTTGACACATGGGCGATATGCAGTTTGCATCCCGCTTTTAGGCCAAGATTGATGGCGCGCCGGATGGCGGCGGCTTCGCCATTCACATCACAGTGGCACGACACGGGTATGTCGAGCGCGGCGGCGCATCGCAACGCCGAAAGGAACAGTTCGTCGTCCGCGACGTCGTTGCCGTCCTCCGACAAGAGCAGAGGCATATACCCGCAATCGTTTTTGGTTCTGGCGGCAATGTCCGACAGTTCCTTTCTCATCATGCCTTTGGTCAATGAAAGCGCGGGATGGAGGTCTGTCAAACCAAGCTCGTCGGAACGGCGCTTTATTTCTGCGGCGCGTTCAACAGTGTCGATTGCCGGATTGGTGTTTGCCATACAGACCACCGTCGTCCAGCCCCCGCGCGCGGCGGCAAGAGACGCCGACTCCAGCGTTTCCTTTTCGGGGAACCCCGGTTCGCGGAAGTGGGCGTGCATATCGACAAAGCCCGGCATCAGCAGCAACTCGCCTCTGCCCCTGACAATCCGCACAGCGGTCATCAGATACTTTGCAAAAAGAGGTTTTCTTGCGGCCAGTGATTCAGTTAGTTCGATTACGTCAACAATCACGCCGTTGGCAACCGCCACATGGCCTAAAAAATCAGACCGGTCATCAACTATTCTACAACAATCAAAAAGGGTAATCATCTAAAATCTTCCGCTGTTCTTGGTTCATCGCAGTATTCGCACCGGTATGCGCCGCTTGCCGCATCGCTTAGGTGAAAAACATGGGGGATGTATTTTTCTGTTGAGGTAATGCAGCGGGGGTTCTTGCAGGTGAGTATGTTTTCGACGCGCCGGGGAAGCTGCAAGGCGATTTTTTTTATAACGTTCTGGTTTTCGATGATGTTAACCGTTATATGAGGATCAATTAACCCCAGAATGTCAAAGTTGATGGAAATGGCATCGTATATTTTAATAATGTCTTTCTTGCCCATCTCTGATGAGGCGGCGTTCACCACAAAGGCAATGGTATGCGACGACTTCCCCAGCCCCAGCCAGTTAAATATCCGCACACCCTGCCCCGCCTTGATATGGTCGATGACAATCCCGTCTTGAATCTTCTCTATAATCAGCATGAGAGCGTTATACTTTTCCTACACCAGCGCCGCGCGGATGCGGCGCACGCCCGACGAGGACGACTGTTCTTTTTCGATTTTGAAGCGCCCCAGTGTGCCGGTGCGTTCCACGTGCGGCCCGCCGCAGACCTCTTTGGAAAAATCGCCTATCGTGTAGACCTTAACCTGAGACTCGTACTTTTCGCCGAAGAGCGCCGTCGCCCCGTGCGCCTTCGCCGTCTCAAGGTCGGCAACCTCCATCGTGACCGGAAGGTCGCGCCCAATCTGTTCGTTGACGATGCCCTCGACGCGGGCAATCTCTTCCTTTGTCATCGGCGCGCCGTG
>JAITNO010000044.1 GCA_031290405.1 Spirochaetaceae bacterium | reverse complement strand
AAAAAGGGCGTCGCCATTGCCGCGCGGCCGGGCGGGAAGCTTAAAACCGTGCTCTACGTTACGGCGGGCTTTTGGACGCTCGCCGTCCAGCTCTACGAAAAGGGCGGCTGGAGCGTCATACCCGGCAGCGAACATTTCCGGCTCGTCGCCGTCGTCCTCTTCAGCCTGTGCGCCCTCGCCGCCCTCGCCTCGTTCATCGACTACCTGGTGCACTTCGCCATCGGCATGAAGCAGTAGGCGCGCACGCCCAGGCTACCTGTCCAGGGGCGAATACCTTCTTCCCGAATCCCACATCCCCTCGCGTTTTTCGCCGTTGATTGAAGGAATGTCCAGCACGAGTCCGGGCTCTATCAGGTCGGGGTTGTCCGGGTCGGTAAGCTTTGATTTGTTGGCGGTGTAGAGTATGGGCCACTTGAATGGGTTGTTGTACGCCCACGGCCTCCCCGCGATGTTCCAAAAGCAATCGCCGAAGGCGTCCCAGGGGCGCACCTTGTACTGAGACGGCAGCGCGGCGTTTGCCTCAGGCGGTGACTTTTCGGACGGGGGAGCGGTAACGGCGGCCAAAGTTTCCACAACGTTGATCGCGTTGTTTAGGGCGGAGTCCCATTCGTTGGCCCCTCGCGCGCTAAGAGCTTGGTCGAAGAAGCCCTTTGCCGCCTCAACCTCTTTGGGGAAGTAGGCGGAGGCGCGCGTTCTGTCCGCCCACTTCAAGCGCGACTCGGCCTCGTCGATTTTCCTCGTCGCGGCGGCGATCTTGAGCCGCTGGGTAACGTAGTCGTTGGACAGGGCGGCGTTTTTTAACGACTCCGCCGAATAGCGCAAGGCCGCGTCGTAATCGCCGCCGGCAAAGGAAAGGCGGGCGAGGTTGTTGCACTTGATGCTTTCCGCATAGAAGCGGTTGGCGGACAAGGCCTCCGCGTCGCCGGCGGGGGGCGCGTCCGTTGCCGCCGAGAATGCGGCAAGGGCCGCGTTCAGCATGACGACGGCAGTTAAGAATCGTTTCATATCTGACCTCCGTTGAGCGCGATATCCGCATCGGCGGCAATCTTCTCGCTTTCCTCAATCTTTTTATCCGCGGATTCCAGTGCGGCCGCCGCCAGGCGCCTCTTTTCGGCGGCTTCAGACGCCGCCGCCACAAACAAAGACTCAGCCTCCAGGTAATAGGGGACGGAAAGCTTGTACTCTTCCGATGTGAACAAGGCCTCGCCGTTGTTAAAGACCCCTTCGCCGGCGGCAAAGCCGTCCCGCACGGCGACGTCGGCCTTTGCCTTGAGCGCTTCCTGCCGCGCCGCGCCCGCTCGGCCGCGTATCTCGCCCGACCTTCCCAGCCAATGTTCGCGCAAGACGGCCTTGTATGCGTCCAGGGACGCCTGCGCGCTCGCCAGGGCGCCGGCCTTTTCGCCGTCCGTCGAAGAAGCGGGGCCCGCGTTAAAGACCGCTTCCGCATTTTGCAGGGACTTGTCGGCGAGGACCAGCGCGTCGCCGCCCAGCTCTTCGAGTTTGTCATGGGCGACCTCCCGCCGTCTGTCCTGCGCTTCGGCGATGAGGAGTCCCAGGCCGTCGAAGTCAGGCGGCAGGGGCTCTTCCGCGACGACGACATCCTCGACGACCGCGACCGCGACCCCTTCCTGCGACGGCGCTTCGGGCTGCGCCTGGGGCGCCTCCTCCCGCGCAGGCGGCGCGCTCTGACACGAAGACAGAAGGAGTAAGACCGTCAGTAAGCTAAAACACACACAGTTTGATTTTTGTTGCATTGCAAATTCCTCTGTTTCCTTTTCGGCAAGAAGGGGCGCGCACTTGCGCATTTTCCCATCCTGTGCAACAATTTTACCATGAAACAAAGTACCACCATGACTGTTGAAGTCATTGACGCCGGCGTCCTTCGCCTGTTGCGCGACCTGGAACAATTGAGCCTCATCCGCCTGTCTCCTTTCAAGAAGCCGCAGGGCGCGCAAAAACTTTCCCAGCGTTTTGCGGGGGCCTTGCACATGAGCGACGAGCGTTACGCGGCTTTCCAAACCTCAATGCAAAAAGGCAGAGACGAGTGGAAACGACCCATCTCTTAGATTCCAACGTGATTATCGGTTATCTGGGCAACAAACTGCCCCCGGCAGGCATGGAGTTCATATCCGCCGTCGTGGACGACATTCCGCACATTTCCGTCATTTCAAAGATCGAGGTCCTCCGGTTCAACGTGCCGCCGGAGGATGAAAAGGTACTGTCGGACTTTGTCGACTGCTCGGTCGTCCATCCGCTGGACGACCCAACGGTGGACGCGGCCATAGACCTCTGCCGTCGGAGCAAAATCAAACTCCCCGACGCCGTTATTGCCGCCACTGCAATGCTGAATGATTTCACCCTGCTGACGCGGAACGTCGATGATTTTAAGAACATCCCGGGATTGTCCGTATGCAATCCGTGGCAAGAATAAAAAATATGCCCTTCGTAAGACTCGTACCTGCCGATTTGTCCGTGTGCTCCGTTGCCGGTTCTTTTTTGCAGAGTTCCTTCTGGGGAACCTTCAAGGAAAGCTTCGGCTGGAAGGCCTTCGCCTTTAGCGCCGAGTGGCGGACGGGCGCCGCGCCGCTCCTCGTTCTGCACCGCGTTCTTGCGCGGGGCTTCGCGCTGGCTTACGTGCCTTGGGGCCCGGAAATCCCCTCCGTCTTAGAGTTGTCGGACGCCGAACGCTCCGCCGCCTTGCCCCTTCTGGCCGCCGCCCTACAACCCCTCTTGCCGCGGGACGCCGTCTTTATCCGCTTCGACCCGCCCTGGAGGGGAGGGGAGGGGAGCCGGCCCTTCCCAGAGCCTTTTGTCCGCGCGGCCGCCGACATCCAGGCGCCGGACACGGCGCTCGTCGATTTATGCGCCGGCGAGGAGGCCATCCTGTCCCGCATGAAGAGCAAATGCCGTTACAACGTCCGCCTCGGCGGACGGAAAGTCGCCGTGCGGCAAGCCGACGAAGCCGGCCTCGACGATTTTTACCGTCTTTTGCGGGAAACCGCGAGGCGGGACGGCATCGCCCTGCACGAAGAGGCCTATTACCGGCGCCTCTTCGCCTGCGCCCGCGCTTCCGGCGAGACGCTCCGCCTCTACCTCGCCTATGGGGAGGGGCAGCCCGTCGCCGGCGTCGTCGTCCTCTTCCGCGGGCAGGTCGCGACCTACCTCTACGGGGCCTCCAGCGGGCGTCATCGCGGTCTTATGGCCCCCCACGCGCTCCAATGGCAGGCCATGCGCGACGCAAAGGCCGCCGGAGCCGTCGCGTACGACCTCTTCGGCATCCCGCCCGACGCCGATCCGGCCCATCCTATGGCGGGCCTCCATCGCTTCAAGACCGGTTTTGGCGGAGTCGTCGTCCACCGCGCCGGAAGCTGGGACTATCCGGTCAAACCCATCCTCTACGCGCTCTTTCGCCGCGTTGAGCGGCTGCGGAAGCGGGCCCGCGACGTAAAAAAGCGCGCGCTCCAGGCGGGGCGCGCCCGCAACCCAGCCGACTAGGCGCCCAGGCGGCTGGGAAAGAAAGACCCCGTGCGTTGCCGCGCGGGGTCTTTCTTAGGCGGCGCGTTACCGCAGGCCGGCCAATTCCTCCCTCGTTACCGTATGGGAGGCGATGAGCGCGCCGCTTGAGTCGAACAGGCTGACGTCGTCCCCCACGCGGTCGAGCAGGTAGGCGCTTGTTTCGCCTGAGGCGCCGGTAACCTTGACGGAGAGGGTGCCGTCGTCGTTTTTGACTGCGGCGAGGCGGTTTCCGTTTTCGTCGGATTGTTCGAACTGGTTTGCGGACGCCAACAGGTTTTTGCCGCTCCAGAATTCGATGACGTTGAAGATGCAGGCGTCGGCGAATATGGAAATTGGGTAGACGATGGGAATCCCAATAATCCAGTTTACGACGGCTCCGACCCATTTTCCGCCGAGGTTGCCGATGGCGGGGTGCGCCTTATTGAACAACGCATACTTGCCGGCGCAGCCGCTCAAACTCATTCCCACGACAGATGCCGCGAGAACCGTGCACAGAATTCGTTTCTTGACATTCATACTCATGCTCCTTGCGCGTTTAACGTCCGCCGACGATGGTTATTGTGAACCGCCTCTACGGGCGGCCTCTTCCACGCCGCTCGCGCGGCGTAAAATACTGTGTGTCCTGCCGGCGTCCGTCGCCGGCTCTTTGCCCATTCTCCGCTAAGGGGAAGGGACGGCAATGCGCTGGCGGACCAGCTCACCTGCGACTTCCGTCTGGCTTTTTCCGGTGGCTTCCGCGCGAGAGCGGATGTAGGCGGCGGAAAGGTTGTCCACGACGACGATGTTGCCCGCGTGTTCGGCGAAGAATCCGCCTTTCTGCCCGGACTTCACTGCCGGCGGGTTTCGGGTGACTTCTTCGTCCAACTTGGTTGCCTCTTCTTCCGTCATGCGGCTCATTTCCGTCGTCCTTGTTCCCTTGCCGCCCCTTTAGGCGCCGGCGGCAATCTGTGTGCGGATTATGCCGCTCAACACCGCTTCGGGGGTTTGATTGGTGGCGGCGGCCTTTATCGTCAGGTATTTGGCGCTTAGGTCGTCGACGGCTATCATGCGGACGGCGCGCCGCGCTTTTGCGGGGTCTGCCGCAGGCGCCTTCCGGGTAAGCTCTTCGTCCAGGGCATCGGCTTCTTTGTCAGTCATTGCATTCTCCTTGGCTCTCTATGAGCCTATGACGGACGCTCCCGCATCTTATAGGTTGAAGGCGGACGGACAGAACTCCATATGGATGCTCATGTCTGCCGCCTTGCTCCCCGCGGCTGGGCGGGGAGCTTTTCTTTGGTTACGGGATGACGACGCCTTTGATTTCGCTCCAGGGGCCGCGGCCGCCTTGTTGGTTGCTTTCGCCGGTGGAGGCGTTTTTCCAGCGCATGGCGACCCAGATGCGTTTGCCTGCGTCTTCGCCTTTGCAGGTTGTCTCCCAGGGTGAGGCGGTGTCGGTGTCGCTCTGCCAGCCGGGCGCGTCGGCGTCGACGGGGGCGCTTTCGTCCAGGGGGAGTATCCAGTAGCGTATTTCGACGCTGTGGTAGCGTCCTTTGCCCCAGCGTTTGCTTCCGAGGATGCGGAATCTGACGATGATCTTGCGGCCTATGGGGTCGATGATAAACTCGAACTCCACGTGGTCGGTGGGGTCGGCTATGGACGCGCCGCCTGACGTGTTGTAGGGGAGCTGGCCCAAGCGGACGAGCTCCGCTTCGGGGAACGCGTCGAGGTAGAAATACTTGCGCAACGCCCGCATTTTCTTCTTTAACTGGGTGAAGGCTGTTTTGCACTTTGAGCGCGACACCTTGGTGCTTGTCTCCGGATCCGCGAGTTTTGCGAGCAGTTCGGCGCACGCGCTGATCTGCGTATTGAGCTCCATGACGAGCGTTTCCGGCACGCCCCACGCGAAGGCGTTGGTTTGGTCTCCTCCGCCTGGGGCTGGGTTTGTCTCCGCCAGTACGGTGAACCATACTTTCGCCATGCTTAACTGATCTTCCCTCTTTCCGGGAAGCCAACTTTTTCCTGACATTAAATCCTCCTTAGTGGTGAATACTGTATTTTGGTTGATGGTACTGTGGGTTTTATTTTGTGTCAAGTCCTCTTTGTCGACGGCTGGGTTTTTTTAGTGTGCGGCCGGTGTGGCTTTGTTTGAGGCTGGTGTGGCTTCGCTTGCGGCTGGTTTTTTTTGCTTCGCGGCGGGTTTGTTTTGCCGTGTGAACGGTTTGGTTTGCCGTGTGAACAAGTTGGTTTGCCGTGCAACCAACTTGTTCACACCTGTAACCAACTTAGTTACACCTGTAACCAAGTTGGTTTGCTTCGTGAACGGGTTGGTTTGCTTCGTGAACAAGTTGGTTTGCTTCGTGAACGAGTTGGTTTGCTTCGTGAATGAGTTGGTTTGCTTCGTGAACGGGTTGGTTTGCTTCGTAACTGGGTCAGTTACAGGTGTGAACGAGTTGGTTACACGTGTGAACGAGTTGGTTCGCCGTGTGAACGAGTTGGTTCGCCGTGTGAACGGTTTGGTTGCACGTGTGGTTGCGTCGTCCGCGCTTGTGGGCGGCCAGGCTTGTGGGGGGTCTGGGGGGCCGCCGCGGCCTCCCAGCGGGGGGGGCGGGTACGGCACATCGGGGACTTTGTTCGCCCAATCCGCCGCCCTTGCGCGGGTAGCGCACTTCAACGTGTAAGTTCCCCACGACAGTCCCGTTGCATTGGGTCTGTAAATTTGCGCCGCTATTCGCGGCGTGGGGGGGGCGGAGCCCCCCCTGCTTGGGGGGTAGCGCGCGACGAAGTGCGCGCTCAGGGGGGGGCGCCCCCCTTCTTCCCTCTTCCTCTCTGTGAAAACAAAGCCGAAAGCTGGGGAAGGCAGCTTGCGGATAAAAAGCCTACCGCTGGGGGCATAGCGCCGTAGGCCGCAAGACGCGCTCAGGGCGCCGCGCCCCCCTCCTTCCTCTTCTCTTCTTGTGGGGGGCTCCCCCTTTCTTATTTCTTCTGGTATGCTGATGGGGTTATTGGAGGTAAGAAAAGTGACTGAAAGTGTAAAGATTTTGATTGGGATGGGGATTTACTTCATCTGCATTATTGGCGTGGCGCTGATGTTTACGAAGCAGAGCAACAGCAGCGCGGAGAGTTTTTTTCTGGGCAAGCGGGGGCTGGGGCCCTGGGTGTCGGCGCTGAGCGCGGAGGCGTCGGATATGTCCGGCTGGCTGCTTATGGGCTTGCCGGGGCTGGCGTTCTGGACTGGCATGAGTGAAGCTTTTTGGACGGCGGTGGGGCTTGCCGCTGGAACCTACCTTAACTGGAGGTTTGTGGCGCGGCGCCTGCGCGTGTATACGGAGCTGGCGAACAACTCGTTTACGCTGCCGAGTTTCTTCAGCAACCGGTTCCACGACAAGAAGCGCGTTCTTCTTATCATTTCGTCGCTGATGATCATCCTGTTTTTCTCCATTTACGTGGGGGCGCAGTTTGTAACCTTCGGCAAGCTTTTCAATTCCTTGTTCGGAAGGCCTGAGTTTTACGCGCTGATTGTTGTGTGCGGGGCGGCGCTGGTTTTTGCCTACACGCTGCTGGGCGGCTTCCTGGGCGAGAGTTTTACGGACTTGGTGCAGGGGCTTCTGATGATTGCGGCGATTGTGCTGGTGTTTGTGTTTGGCATTGTCGCGGCGGGCGGGTTTGGCGCGGTGGCGGATAATCTTGCCTCGTTTCCGCGTTTTCTGGATATTTTTGGCGCGGCTGCCCCTGTAACGGGTGAGGAGGCGCGCTTTGGGCCGGGGGCGGACTTTCCTTTGCTCAGCGTGGTTTCGACGTTGGCCTGGGGGCTTGGCTATTTTGGGATGCCGCAGGTGCTCTTGCGCTTCATGGCGATTAAGAGTCCGGGGCGGCTTCCTAAGGCGCGGATGATTGCGGTGAGTTGGTGCTTTGTTTCGCTTTTCGCCGCGGTGGCGATTGGGATTATCGGCAGGGCGTGGAGTCCGGGTCTCTATGCGTCGGGCGGGGCTTCGGAGTTGATTTTCCTGGATATGGCGCGGCGCTTCTTCCCTCCGGTTCTTGCGGGGCTGGTGCTCTCGGGGATTCTGGGGGCCTCCATGAGTTCGGCGGATTCGTATATGCTGATTACGTCGTCGTCGGTGGCGAACGATTTGCTGAAGAACTCGTTCAAGAAGAATTTGAGTGAAAAGGCGGTGCTCTGGATTGCCCGCGCGACGATGCTCGTCGTAACGCTGTTTGGCTTGTTTGTGGCGTTAACGGGCAGCGATACGATCTTTAGGATCGTCTCTTACGCGTGGGCGGGTCTGGGCGCGTGCTTTGGCCCGCTCGTCCTTTTTTCGCTGTTCTGGAAGCGGACGACGCTGGCTGGGGCCGCGGCGGGGATGCTCTCAGGCGGCATTGTGGTTGTGCTCTGGAAGAATGTGATTGCCGGTCTGGCGCCGGTGTTGAACGTCTACGAGCTGCTGCCTGCCTTTATGGTCTCGTGCGCTGTGATACTCACGGTGAGTCTGGCGACGGCGAAACCTTCGTCTGCGGTCCGGGCTGAGTTTGAAGAAGCGAAGAAGTTGTGCGCCTAAGGCTCTTCCTTCTTTGCTGTTCTTTGCCTGCGGCGCTGCTGCTTCCGTCGGCCTGTACGCGCGCGGCGCCTGCGGTGGAGTTTTGTTCGCTCAAGGTTGTCTATCAACAGGTTGAAGGCAAGGTCCAGGCGGGCTTTTCTTTTTTTGCGATTGTAAACGACGAGGACGGCCCCGAAGACCTTTCCGAGATGAGGCTTTACAACGACGCCGAGGGCCTGATGTGGCTGATGACGAGCGATAACTGGACGGTGCTGGAAGACCGCGGCAAGACGTGGGTCGGCAGCAAGATGCTGGCGATGAGCGAAGGCGAGCTGCTGCCGGCGGGGCAGTTCCGCGTGAGCATTGTCGATAAGAGCGGCGACACGGGCGAGACGACGTTCGGGTTCGACACTCCGGCGGACAGTCCTTACCGGTTTCCCTCGCTCAGCGTGGTTGAGGGGGATTACAGCGTCCGTTCATCGTATCCCGACAACTACCTTTTGATGTACTACCAGGACGGCTCGTATCGGAGCCTTTTGAAGTTGGCTAATCTGGAGGGGACGCTTGCGTCGTTGCGGCTTCCCTCCGATGTGTATGGCCTGGCGCTGTGGGCGGACGACTCCGGCAAGGCGGTGTCGGCGTTGACGGGCAAGTCCTACATCCGCGAATGAACAGGAGTTTTGTCCGTCGCGGCAGGATGAGCGCGGCGCAGGCGCGCTTCTATCGGGATCTTTCGGGAAAGTACTGCGCGCCGTTTTCGGAGGGTCTTCTTTCATTCGAGGCCCTGTTTCAAAACGCCAATCCCGTCGTCTGCGAAATCGGCTTTGGCATGGGGGATTCGACGGTCGCAATCGCGGAAGCAAACCCCGACAAGAATTACCTCGGCATTGAGGTGTACAAGGCCGGCATAGGGCGGCTTCTGGGGGAACTTGAACGGCGGGACATTCGGAACGTCCGCGTTATCGAACATGACGCGGTGGAGGCGCTCCGCTGGATGGTGGCCGATTCGTCGGTAGCGGGCTTCCACATCTTTTTCCCCGACCCCTGGCCCAAGCGGAGGCAGCATAAGAGGCGGCTTGTGCGGCGCCCGTTTACCGATATGCTCGCGCACAAGCTGACGCCCGGCGGCTATGTCTTCTTCGTGACCGATTGGGATGAATACGGACGCTGGGCCCTGGACGAGCTTTCCCAAACGGAGCATCTGCATAACATCTGCGAGGGCTCAGGCGGCTTCGCCCCTTCGCAGGCGTGGAAGCCTGAAACAAAGTTCGAGGCGAGGGGGCGGGCGCAGGGCAGGGCCATCCGTGAAGTGCTTTTTAGAAAGGGCGTTGGTTAAGAGGGAAACCGGTCCTCCGACTGCGCCTGCATATACGCAATTCTATAGTCGCCGATAGTGGTAAAGCCGCATTTTTTATAC
This sequence comes from Spirochaetaceae bacterium, assembly GCA_031290405.1. Classification (GTDB taxonomy): domain Bacteria; phylum Spirochaetota; class Spirochaetia; order Treponematales; family Breznakiellaceae; genus JAITXS01. The sequence continues at coordinate 6,567 of JAITNO010000044.1, read as the reverse complement.
ATTGACAGCGCGCGGCAGTTGGTTTTTTTTGCAAAAAGGGTAAGCCCCTTGTCCTCGGCAAGCAGCAAGCGGGCGAACGCCGCCGTCATGCTTGTTCCGATGCCGCGTCCGCGATAGTGCGGCAGCACGTAGACGCCTCCCAACTGATAGCGCGAATACGACTGCGCGTTGGTGTTTATTTTCCCTGCAATTTTGCCGTCCAGCTCCGCGACAAGCATTTTTTCATCGGCGATGATCTTTGAAAGCCGCAGCCCGCAGAGCCGTTCGTCAAAGCGCGCGCCTTGAGAGAGCACCTCTTCCTGCTCATACGCGGCCTGCAACGGGAAGATCCGCTCTTCGTCGGAGCGCGCGGCGCGGCGGAGCGTCAGGCCTTGGGGGGGCTCTTTCGCCGCGCATACGGCGTCGGCGCCGCCGTCCAGCGCCATAAGATGATAGTCCGTGTGTTCTTTCGCCGCGAACCCAAACGGAGAGAGAACCTCTTGCAGCAACTGGGTGTCAGGCGCAAGCCCGTGCAGCGCGTGAATGTCAATGTTCCGCAAGGCGCGTATAAGATGGGGCGGAAACTGGAACGCGATCTGTCCGTCAAAAATGGGAAAGACCGTCCGCCTGCTGTGGAGTATCATCGCACTCGCCCCGTACATATCGCCAAAGGTTAAAACCCAGTCATGATCCTGAGCGTAATCCAATTCACGGAACCGGGCGCACGCCGATACGCAGTACTTTTCATGTTCTTTGAGGAAACGCTCTGGAACGAACTGTTCCGCCTCGTGCGCCTTCCTCCAGCGGTAAAAAGGGAAGCCGTCCATTCCGCCTAGAATCGCTCTCCGAAATAGATGCCCGCCCATTCCCAACGTCCGTGAATGTCGGGATCTATAGGGAAGTATATCTTGCGAAAATATAGATACCAGATGGAGGTGAGCTTTGACCATCCCCACGTCCTCAGGTAAGCGTCGTTTGAGCCGGAGCCTTCGCTTAAATCGGCGGCATATTGAACTCTGCCGGAGGAGCTCAACGTTGAAATGCTAAAGTTGCCCAGCTCCTCGTCTTCCATGCCGATCTGCGTCCATGAGCGGGCGAAGAAGTTAACGCGGGCGCGGTAACGCCACAGTTGCTGGGTGTCGCCGCCGTCCAGAGTCTTCTTCATCGTGGAGATCAATGCGGGAAGGTTCTCGAAGGTCCGGTCGAACTTCGTTGCCTGCATAGCGTAGTATTTTTCCGCGTTGTAAAAATCGACAACCTGTTTTGCATAGGCATAGGCGTCGGGAAAACCGGGAATGACGGCGCCATAGAACGGAATAAAGTTTTTATAGGCTTTTATCGCGTTGTCCCAATTGCCGTTTTTTTCCTCCGCCTGTCCGAGCATGAAATACGCCTGCGCCAAGTCGATCTTGTCGGAGAAACGTGAAATCAATTTTTCATAATACCAGACGTTCGCCCGTGCGTTGGAGACCAGCGTGATGAGCTGCCGCAAGCAGGCAAGGTGAATGGATTCTCCGCGCACGATTAAATCAGGATAATTGCGGACAATCAAATCAAAATAGAGGGCGGCGATGGCCTTCGATTCTTCGCGAAGATGGCAATCCGCAATGCGCAGCAGATAATAACTGTTATAAGGATCGCCCTGATGAGCGTTTACCCACTCGGATAAAAAATTAATGATCCTGTAATTGTCGTTTAGTCTGCTATACTGATTGGCAATTTCGCGGACTATCGAAAAGTTTTCATCGTTTGAATTGCTTTCTTTGGAGAGCAGCGAAAAAAGCTCTTCAATGACTTCCCTTTGCTCTGATGTTGCATCCAAATAGTAGCCGCGGTATTCAGGCCTGTCGGACGGCGCGGATCTTACGCACATCATCAATATAAAACATACGACGGTCAAAACAAGAAGCGGTTTTAACAAACGCACGATGGAAACGGGAACAAAGGGCACGCGAATCAATGCAACAATCCTTTCATCCAGTATCGGCAAGATATGCGCCTATCTTGAAGCATTGTCGCCGAACTCCGATCTGACCGCTTTTGACAGTTCGCCGATAAGTTTTTTATTGACAATTTTATTCCTTAAAATCTGAAAACTCGACGGCACTTTCAAGACGGCGCCTGCGACAAGGGAACTCTCCGGCAGACCGACGACTTTCGGTATAAGCGCGTAAGGCGAATCGTTAATCTGTATTTTTATATTGTCCGGGAAATAGTTAGTGTCATGGAACCATGAAAGGAGTATCGCCGGAATCTCTTTTACGGACTGCAAAAACGCGTTTGCCGGCCCTTCGATGACAACACAGTCTAAATTGTTATGATCAACCATGTCCCGTGCGTTGACAAATCTGGCCGTTCCCGAATAGCCGCCGTCTTGAAGCCCCTTTTCAAAAGCGCTCTGCGCTTCAGAGTTTGCCTGCGTATCGTACATGAACGTGATCTGCCTGTGTATGTTAAGATTATCCTCGCGGGAAGCCCTGATTTCTCTTGACAAGATCGCCGCCGAGCGCCCCGTTCTGTAATAGTCGAGCCGTATGTCAGGCGCAATGGAGATATAATCATTCTTGTTTTTGGTTTGATTTTCTTCATAGAAGAGGACAATCGTTTTAGTGGCGTCATTGCCCTCTTGTTTTATGTGGTCGTTGTAGATTTTAGCCGCCTCGGAATAATGGAACGGGAAAAAAACAAACCGGGGAATAGGCCGTGCTTTTTTGATTGCCTCGGCGATGGTATAGCCGTCCGTTTCTTCCATGATGCGGAACACTTTAACCTGACGCAGGATTCTGAACGAAGACGTGAATATTTGCAGTTGTTCCTGTTCCGCTCCATAGAGCGCGTGAGAATAAACATCCGTTACAAGAATGACCGGAGGGCGCAAGAAAAACAGATACGTCATGGCGCTTATAAATACAATAAACGAAATAAGAGGAATATAGCTTCCGCTGAATTTTCTTACATCCATCGAGGGGGCCCGTCACACCAATCTTCTTAAGATTTTATCGTTATGCCGCCAATCCTTATCCGTTTTAACCCATATCTCCAACGCCATTTCCCAATCAAACAGTTCTTTCAAATCTTCCAGCGCCGCAAGCCTGATTTTCCTTACCATCGCCCCCCCTTTGCCCACCACGATTCCTTTTTGCGAATCGCGTTCCGTGCGAATTACCGCCATGACGGACAAGATTTCCTTGCCCTCTTCGTTTTCCAGCGACATATTTTCAATATCGACGCGGATGCAATGCGGCAGTTCCTTCTTCAAAAAGAGCAGGCACTTTTCGCGGATAATTTCGGTAATGCGGAAACGAACATCCTGATCGGTGTAAAATTCCGCGTCGTAATAGGGGGGGCCCTCCGGCGCCAGGGCGTAGAGGCAATCCAAGACGCTTTCAAGCCCCGTCTTTTTGTTGGCGGAGACGGCGAAAATCCTGTCGCTCGGCAGAGCGGGCAGCTTTTCGTGCAAAAACGTTTCGATGGCCGCATAGTCCGCCTGCGCTTTGTCCATCTTATTGACCAGGGCGACGGTCTTTTCGCTCAGGGTTTTTTCGGGGAGCGAGGCGAGCCGCTCGGCAATCGCCTCCTCTTCCTCGTGAGGCGCGCGCGCGGCGTCCAACACATAGACGATCAGGTCCGAATCGCCGAGGGTTCGCTCGGCCACCGCCTTAAGGCGGATGTTTAACTTCCGTTCGGAGATATGAATCCCCGGCGTATCGACAAAAACGAGCTGCCCCTGTTCGCGGTTGACGATGCCGCGTATGCTGTTCCGCGTTGTTTGCGGCACGGGGCTGACGATTGCCGCTTTCCCGCCGCACAATGCATTGAGCAGCGTGGATTTACCCGCCGAGGGGCGTCCTACAATGGCGACGAAGGCGCTTTTTTTGGTGTTGCACATCTGGATCCCGATGATAGCGCCGTTTTGTCTTTTGGGCAATGCCGATTACCGGGGCTGGCTTGCGAGGGGGGGGGCGGGAACAGCCAAGAGCCTGCCGATGGGACGAAAAGAATTGCCCTGGGGTGGGGTGCGGTCTATTGATGTTTTGGGAATTATCGGTTAGAGATGATCGACATGATGAGCGGCCTGAGAATATTCGACAAACAGTTCCTCAAGTTCATTCTGGTCGGCGCAATCAACACGCTTGTCGGCGCGGCGATCATGTTTTCGCTTTACAATGTGGCGCACGCGAGTTATTGGTTTTCGTCGGCGTGCACTTATTTCTTTACCAGCATACTGAGTTTTTTTCTGAATAAATACTTCACGTTTCAGGTAAAAACCTGGTCGGCGCGGCAGGTTGTCGCTTTTGTTGCGACGATTGCCGTTTCATATCTGGCGGCTTACGGCATCGCCAAACCCGTCGTAAATTACATTTTGCAAAACAGCGGGCAACCCATTCGCGAAAACGCAGCGTTGTTGGTTGGAATGTGCTTTTTTACCGGCCTCAATTATCTGGGCCAGCGGCTTGTCGTTTTCCGGCGCGTTTGAAGGCGCCCCCAGCCCGCGCCGCGGTTTGCTCTTTAGCGGCGGCGCCCCCTAATTGCCGTCGGTTTGGGCGGCGGCGCCGGAGACGATTTCGGTGATTTCTTGGGTGATGCCGGTTTGGCGGACGCGGTTGTAGTGGGTTTGCTGGGCGCTGAGCATATCGACGGCGTTCTTGGTGGAATCGTTCATCGCGCTCATGCGGGCGCTCTGTTCGCTGGCGTAACTTTCGACCAGACAGCCGTAGACGATCCCTTTGATGTAAAGCGGCGCAAGCGCGTCGAATACTTCTTTGGAGGAAGGCAGGTAGGCGAAATCGGAGACTTCGCTCTGGCCGGCGTCGGAGCCGCGGGCGGGGTCGGCGTGGACCCGCTCCACCTTCATCTTTTCCTCGTCCAGGGGGAGGACTTCGCGCTCGCAGGGGAGGAGCTTTAAGGCGTTGTACATATGGGTGTAGACGATGCGGACTTCGCGGAAGACGCCCCAATCGAACTGCGAGACGATGTAATCGGCGATTTCCTGCGCGTCGTCGACCGTGGGCAGGCGCGAGGCAAACGAAAAGTTCTCGAGCACGAGGTAGGGCGAATTGACGAAGTAACGCTGCCCGACGGCGCCTATGAGGATGAGGACGGGGTTTTTTACCTGTTCGCAGAGGGAGGCAACCGTGCGGAACACGTTTGCGTTGTAGCCGCCGGCGAGGCCCTTGTCGCTGGTAACGGCGACGATCGCCGTGTATCCGTCGTCGTTGTGCCGGAAAAACCTGCTCTGCACCGTGTCCGCGCCGTAGAGCAGGTCGGACATCGTCTTCTGTACGCGGTTGAAGAACGGCTCCGTCTGCTCGAGCACGCGCCGCCCTTTGCGGAGCTTCGAGGTCGAGATGAGGCCCATCGCCTTTGTCACCTGGAGGGTCTGTCCTATCGCCTTCATTCGCAGGCGAACGTCGCGGAGGTTTGCCATCAGCTTGCCTTCTTCGTGAGGAATTCGTCGGCAAAGGCGCCGGCCGCCGCGTTCAACGCAGCCTCGGCCTCCGCCGTGATTTCCTTCGTTCGGGCTATGCCGTCAAGCAGCTCCGGGAAGGCCCCCTTCAGATGCTCCAGAAACGCGCGTAGAAACGCGGGGACGGCTTCCACGGAGCATTCCTTCAGGAGCCCCGCCGAGGCGACAAAGAGGATCGCCGCTTCCTCTTCCATCGCATAAGGGGCAAAACGCCCCTGCTTGAGCGCTTCCAACAGCCGCTGCCCCTGGGAGAGCTTGTCCTGCGTCGCCTTGTCGAGGTCGCTGCCGAACTGGGCGAAGGCCGCCATCTCCCGATACTGAGCCAGGTCGACGCGGAGGTGTCCGGCGAGCTTCCGCACCGCCTTCGCTTGAGCGGCGCCGCCGACGCGGCTTACCGAAAGCCCCACGTCGATCGCCGGACGGAACCCTGAGTTGAACAGCTCGGAGTCGAGGAACACCTGCCCGTCGGTAATCGAGATCACATTCGTCGGAATGTAGGCCGAAATGTCCCCCGCCTGAGTCTCGACGATGGGCAGCGCCGTGATGGAGCCCCCGCCCTTCTCCTTTGAAAGTTTCGCCGCCCGCTCAAGCAGGCGCGAGTGCAGGTAGAACACGTCGCCGGGGAACGCCTCCCGCCCGGGCGGACGGCGGAGGAGCAGCGACAAGGTGCGGTAAGCCACAGCGTGCTTGGAAAGATCGTCGTAGACCACCAGGACGTCCTTCCCCTCGCGCATAAAATGCTCCGCCATCGCCACCGCCGAGTAAGGCGCCAAGTATTGCAGAGCCGCATTGTCCGAGGCCGCCGCAAACACGATAAAGCTATAGTCCAACGCGCCGAATTGCTCCAAGCTCTGTGCGATGGCCGCTACCGTCGAAGCCTTCTGCCCAATCGCGCAGTAGACGCAGAGGACGCCCTTCCCCTTCTGGTTGATAATCGCGTCGATGGCGATGGCCGTCTTACCCGTCTGCCGGTCGCCGATAATCAGCTCACGCTGACCGCGCCCAATGGGCGCCATCGCGTCAATCGACAGGATGCCCGTCTGGAGCGGCGCATCCACCGAAGAACGCTCAATCACCGAAGGCGCAGGCGATTCCACCGGAAGGAACGCCGCCGCCGCCAC
>JAITNO010000190.1 GCA_031290405.1 Spirochaetaceae bacterium | reverse complement strand
GCCGGAGCTCCCACCACTTGAAATACCTCAACAATGCCGGACAACGCGCCCATGCTCAGCCTCCTGATAGAAACATCTTGCCAAAAGCATAGACGTAAAAACAACCTTGCGTCAAGAAGACGAATGAGCGATTGAGGAACAACCCCACATTTTGAAGATGTGCCGCAATCCCACATTGTCGCGCGCGCAAGCAGCGGGGGCTGCGGCGGATGCGGACAGGGGCGGCGCTTACCGCGCTTTGAGCGCGGCGTTTTGGCCGGCGCGGACGGCGCGGATGTTTATCGGGACGAACTGATGTTTCGAGGGGGGGAAAAAATCCTTGAGTATCGCTTCGATTTCGGCAAGGGCGAGCGCGCCGGTAAGGCGGGACAGGGCTCCGAGGGCGACCATGTTGGCAAAACGCGCTCCGCCTGCCTCTTCGGCGATGTCCTGCGCGGGCAGCTCGGCTACTCGGATGTCCTGCCGCGCGGGCTCAGCCTGCACGAGGTTTGAGTTGACGACGAGGAGGCCGTCTTTCCTGACGATGCTTTCGCAGAGGAGAAGCGAATCGGCGTTCATCGCGAGGGCGGAGTCGGCGGTCGTCACAAGCGGGCTGGCAATCTCGCCGTCCGACGCGATGACGCTGGCGCGGGCGATGCCGCCGCGTTTTTCCGCGCCGTAAAACGGGAAGAAGGTTACGTTTTTGCCTTCCTTCATCGCGCAGTAGACCCAGATTTGGCCGAGCGAGAGGATGCCTTGACCGCCGAAACCGGCGAAAAAGGAACGTTCCGTCATATCAATCCTTCCAGATTGAACGCGAAAAGGTTGCCGAGCGGCGGTTTTTTTGCCGTAAAGAAGCTCAAAAACTTCTTCAGGGCGCACAGTAAATTATTCATGGCGATTCTCCTATGATTCAGGTAACTCATTATGGCAATTTTCTTATAACTCATTCTTTATCTCGCCAAGCGGAAAGACGGGGAGCATATTTTCTTCCAGCCATTCCATTGCTTTGACGCTGTCCATGCCCCAGTTTGTGGGACACGGAGAGAGGATTTCGACGGCGGTGGAGCCTATGCCCGCAAGCTGCGCCTTAAACGCCGTGCGGATGCAGTTCTTCGTCTTGCGGATGTTCGCGGCGTTGTTCACGGCGCCGCGGGCGAGGTAGCGCGTTCCTTCGAGCGTCGCCAGAAGCTCCATAACGCGGATGGGGTAGCCCATTCCCGCGTGAACGGGGTCGCGCCCGTCCGGCGCGGTAACGGATTTCTGCCCGACGAGGGTGGTCGGCGCCATCTGGCCGCCGGTCATCCCGTAGATTGCGTTGTTGACGAATACAGTAGTGAACTTTTCGCCGCGGTTCGCCGCGTGCAGCATCTCGGCGGCGCCGATTGCCGCTATGTCGCCGTCGCCCTGATAGCAAATCACGAGGTGGTCGCTCAAGACGCGTTTGATGCCGGTTGCCGCCGCGGGAGTGCGCCCGTGGGCCGGCTGCACGGAGTCGAAATCGAAGTAGAGGTCCGCCCATATCGCGCAGCCGACGGGGTTTGTCACGATGGTTTTTTCCCGCAGGCCCATCTCGTCGACAATCTCGGCGATAATCCGGTGGATGACGCCGTGCCCGCAGCCGGCGCAGTACTTTGTCGGCGCGTCGCTCAGGCTGTAGGGCCGGGAGTGCACGAGCTTATCCATGCCGCCCCTCCAAAATTGCCTTCGCCTTTTCGTACACTTCTTCTTCGGTGGGAATGACGCCGCCGGAATGCGCCAAAAGATGTACCCGTGCGGGATTTTTGCTGCCGTAGAAGGCGAGCTTTACATCCTCGACAAGCTGACCGCAGCTCATCTCGACGGTAAGGACGGGCTTCCCCTCGGCGAAAGCGGCCAATGCGGCGGAGGGGAAGGGGTAGAGCGTTATCGGGCGGAATACGGAAAGCTTCACGCCCTCCTTTTCGGCCAGGTTTTTCGCGCCGAGGGAAATCCGCGCCGAAGTGCCGAACGCGACGAGGACGAGGTCGGCCTTTTCCCCGGCAACCTCGAAGCGGGTTTCTTTTTCCGCCAGCTCCCCGTAGCGCCGGAAGCGCGCGGCGTTTTGCTCGTCCAGCGCCTCGACGTTAAGCTCAAGCGAGGTAATGTGCCGCGCCGAGCGCGTCTGGCCCATGTTGCCGACCGCCCAGTCGCGCGGGGGAAGTTCATCCGCTCTGCGCTCAGGCGGCAGCTTGACGGCCTCCATCATCTGCCCGATCACGCCGTCGGCCAGGATGATCGCCGGCATACGATATTCGTCGGACAGGTCGAAGGCCAGGCAGGTAAGGTCGGCGCATTCCTGCACGCTCTTAGGCGCCAGGACAATGCAACGGTAGTCGCCGTGCCCGCCGCCCCGCGTCGCCTGAAAATAGTCGCTCTGGCTTGGCGCGATGGAGCCGAGCCCCGGCCCACCGCGCATCACATTGACCACGACCATCGGGACGTCGGCGCCGGCGGCATAGCTGATGCCCTCCTGTTTAAGGCTGACGCCCGGGCTGGAGCTTGAAGTCATCGCGCGGACGCCGGCGGCGCTGGCGCCGTAGACCATGCTCACCGCGGCCAGCTCGCTTTCAGCCTGAATGAAGATCCTGCCCCGTTCGAGCATATGCTTTGCCATGTAGCCGATTATTTCATTCTGTGGTGTGATCGGATAGCCGAAGTAGGCGGCGCATCCCGAGCGGATGGCGGCCTCGGCGATGGCCTCGTTGCCCTTCATCAAAACGCGTTCCGTGTCTTTTGTCCGCGCCTTCCGGGACGCTGAATTTGTTTCGTCCCCCACTGCGTTTCTCCCCGTCTTCATTACGCGGCCCTCTCCGCCGCCATCTGTTCGTAGACGCTCAGGCACATATCCGGGCAGACCGTGTAACAATTTCCGCAGGCTACGCACTTCCCGTTGCAGACCGCTTCCACCGGGTAGGAACCGCTGGAATTCTGCGTCGCGCCGGCTTTCAGCGCCGACAAGGGGCAGGCCCTTACGCAGAGCAGGCACCCTTTGCAGCGCTCGCCGTCGACTTCTATCTTTCCTTGTTTTAACATTTTTCAACTCCCTGTCTCTTGAATTGGTTCACTTTTGACACCCCGAAAGGCGATAGGGTTGCAACTGCGGCGCCCGCTTCCTTGACGACTCCCCCACCCCCGCGCTAAGATGGCGACGGGTGCGGCAGGGCCGCAACGAATGGGGAGTTGCAATGGAAAAAACACTCGGTGAATTGCTTGAATTGTTCGACAACACCGTAGGCGTATCAGGCTACGAAAGCGACATCGCGAAAGTCTTCCTTAACGAAGCGAAGGAATTCTGCGACGAGCATACCGAGGACGCGCTCGGCAATCAGATCTATCGCCTCAAAGGAAAAAAAGACTTTTCCCTCATGGTCGCCGCACACATCGACGAACTCGGCCTCATGGTTTCGTTCATCGAAGAAAGCGGCATCCTCCGCTTCTTCCCCATCGGCTTTCACGACGAGCGCCTCCTCGTCAACCAGGAGTTCGCCGTGCACACCAAGAAAGGCCCCGTCTTCGGCGTTACCGGCGTCAAGCCCCCCCACCTTGCACAAAAAGAAGAACTCTCCCGCGTCGTCCCCCTGCGCGACCTCTTCATCGACATAGGCGCATCGAGCCGGGACGAAGCCGTCGCACTCGGCATCGAGCCCGGAGACGTCGCCACCTTCGCCCGTCAGGGGCGCTTCCTTAACAACACAAACGTCTACAGCGGCAAATCCGTGGACAACCGCGCCGGCCTCGCCGTCATGCTCGACGCCATGCGCCGCCTCAAAAAAGAGCGCCTCGACACCATCAACGTCTGCATGGTAGGCACCGTCCAAGAGGAATACGGCTGCCGCGGCGCCGGGCCCGCAGCCAACAGAATAAAGCCCGACCTCGCCCTGGCCCTCGACGTAAGCATCGCAGGAGACGTCCCTTGCGTAAGCCCCCGCGAGGCCCCCATCAAACTCGGCGGCGGCGCCTGCATCAAGTTTTACGAATCCATGTCCGACTCGTCGCTTGGCATGGCCGTGCCGCAAAAACTTACCCAAGCCCTCATCCGCACAGCGGAAGAAACCGCCATCCCCTGGCAGCGCGACTTTATGGTCGGCGGCGTTACCGACGGCTCCGCCATCAATTTCGCCGCCCAGGGCATCCTCTGCGGCGGCATCTCCATCCCCTCGCGCTACATCCACTCCGCAGTCGGCCTCGTCAATCTTGACGATATGCGCGCCTGCGTCGATTTGCTCGTCGCATATGT
>JAITNO010000065.1 GCA_031290405.1 Spirochaetaceae bacterium | reverse complement strand
CGCCGTAGGCCACTACAAAAAAGCCGCAGCAAGCTTGAAACTTTTCACCGCCGTGATAGAATGAGGACCATGATTCACGTAGGCATCGACGTCGGCTCCACCACCGTAAAGATCGTCGTCATCGACGGCGCCAGCCGCGCCGTCCTCCACTCCCGCTACCGGCGGCACAACGCCGAACAGGCGCGCACCGTGCGCGAGCTCTTGGCCGAAGCGCACGGCCTCTTGGGGCCTCAAGCCTTTCGCGCCGCCGTCTGCGGCTCGGGCGGCAAGACTATTGCCGAAGAGCTGGGCTTCCCCTACATACAGGAGGTCGTCGCAAACTCCATCGCCGTGCGCCTCTTCCATCCGAGCGCGCGCGTGGCCGTCGAGCTGGGCGGTCAGGACGCCAAAATCATCTTCTTCTATAAAGACGCTGCCACGGGGCGCCTAGCCGTTTCGGACATGAGGATGAACGGCAGCTGCGCGGGCGGTACGGGCGCGTTCCTCGACGAAATCGCCAGCCTCTTGAAGATTCCCATCGAAGAGTTCGACGCGGCGGCGGCACGCGGCTCCTGCGTCTACGACATCTCGGGCCGTTGCGGCGTCTTCGCGAAGACGGACATTCAGCCCTTGCTCAACCAGGGCTGCCGTCGTGAAGACCTCGCCCTTTCCGCGCTCCACGCCATTGTCAAGCAGACCATCGGCGGCCTCTCTCAGGGTCTTGAAATCGCGCCTCCCGTCATCTTCGAGGGGGGCCCGCTCGCCTTCAATCCGACGCTCGTCCGCGTCTTTGCCGAACGACTCGGGCTGAGCCGGGAGGACATCCTCCTCCCCCCCCACAGTGAGACGCTCGTGGCCCTCGGCGCCGCCCTCTCCCTCACCGAATTCTTTTCTTTTAAGGAGTTCCACGAGGAGCGCGTGGAGTTCCACGAGGAGCGCGTGGAGTTCCACGAGCAACGCGTGGAGTTCCACGAGGAGCGCGGGGAGCTCCACGAGCGGCGCGGGGATGGCTCCGCTGAAGGCGCGGTGCGAAACTTGAGGGATTTTGCCGACGCCCGCGGGGGCGGAGGCGGACGAGGGAAAAAGAAAGAGGGGAGCGGCGGCGGGAAGGCCTACTTCAAAAACGAGACTGATAGGCTCGAGTTCCTCTCTCGCCACGACCTTCCCCCCGAGCCTGAGTGGAAGCCCGCCCCGGGAGAGAAACTGCGCGCCTACCTCGGCGTCGACGCCGGCTCAACCACGACCAAGTTCGTCCTCCTGGACGAAAACGAGCGCGTCGTTGAACGTTTTTATTCGACGAACAAGGGCGAGCCGCTGGACGTGGTGAAGAAAGCGCTCCTAGCCCTGCGCGACAAATGCCGCGCCGCACACGCGGAGCTTGAAATCATCGCCGCCGCAACGACGGGCTACGGCGAGCACCTTTTCTACAAGGCCCTCGGCGCCGATTATCACGCCGTCGAAACCGTCGCCCACGCGGAAGCCGCGCTCGCATACACCCCCGACGCCAGCTTCATCCTCGACATCGGGGGGCAGGACATGAAGGCCATCACCCTCTCCCGCGGCGTCGTCTCGGACATCACCCTCAACGAGGCGTGCTCGTCCGGATGCGGCTCATTCTTGGAAAACTTTGCCGTCTCGCTGAACATTCCCGTGCAAGATATCGCGCGCGCCGCCTTCGCCTCGACCAATCCGGCGGAACTGGGGAGCCGCTGCACCGTCTTCATGAACAGTTGCATCATCACCGAACAAAAAAACGGCAAAGGAGCGGGCGACATCATGGCAGGCCTCTGCCGCTCCATCATCGAGAACGTCTTTACGAAGGTGGTCCGCGTCTCAAACCTCGCGCGCTTAGGCAATTCCATCGTCGTGCAGGGCGGAGCCTTCAAAAACGACGCCGTCCTGCGCGCACTGGAGCAATACGAAGGCTTCGCCGGAAAGCGCATCGTTCGCGCCCCCTACCCCGGCGAAATGGGGGCGATCGGCGTCGCCCTCCTCGCGAAAAAGTACGTCGAAGAGACGCTCGCCCAAACCGGCGCCTGGACATCAAGCTTTATCGGCCTGGACGCGATGGAAAGCTTCAGTTTTACGCAGGAGTCGCGCAAGCTCTGCCCCTTCTGCGCCAACAACTGCAGCCGCACACTCCTGCGCTTTTCCAACGGCGCCTTCTGGGTGACGGGCAACCGGTGCAAGCGCGGCGAAGTCATCGGGCGCAGGGAAGACCGCGCCGTGCGCGAAGAGGTCGAAAAGATCGCCGCCCGCATCGACGCCGTGCCCGATATGTTCCGCACGCGGGAAAAACTCCTCTTCCGCGAGCGCCCCGTCCGCCCCCTCTGCCCCACGCGAAACGTCGTCGTCGGCCTTCCCCGCGCGCTCGACCTCTGGGGCACGGCGCCCTTCTGGCTCGTCTTCTTCCGCGCGCTCGGCTTTACGGTAAAGGTTTCCCGCAAAAGCACGAAGGAGCTCTTCGAGAAGGGCCGCCCCTTCGTCGCCTCGGACACCGCCTGCTTTCCCGCAAAACTCGTGCACGGCCACATCGCAAGCCTGGCCGAAAGCGGCGTCGACCGCATCTTCATGCCGATGGTGAACCGCGTCCCCTCCGAAAATTCCGAGCCGGAGAGCACCTTCGTCTGCTCCCTCGTCAAAGGCTATCCGCTCGTGATAAAACATTCTGACGACCCTGAACGGCGCTACCATATCCCCTTCGACGCCCCGATGTTCCACTGGTTTACGCGCAAAGATCGCGCCTTCCAGCTTTCCCGCTACATGAAAGAAACCTTCGGCATCCCTGCAAAGCTTACGCGGGCGGCAATTGCCCAAGGCGACGCCGCCCAAAACGCCTTCACCACCGAGCTTCGTGCCGAGGGGGCGCGCGTCCTTGCCAAAGTCGAGCAGGACGGAGGTTTCGCCGTCGTCCTCGCCGCGCGCCACTATCAGAATGATGAGTTGGTGAACCATGCCCTCTCGCGCTTCTTCACCAACGACGACATTCCCGTGCTCACGCTGGACTCGCTGCCGGAGATCGACGCGGCGGACTTTTCCCGCTCGCGCCTCGATATTACCAACAATTCGCACGCCCGCCTCCTCTCAGGCGCGATGATCGCCGCGCGCAACCCTCACCTCGAATACGCGCAGATAGTGAGCTTCGGCTGTGGGCACGACGCCTTGCTCAGCGACGAAATAACCCGCCTCCTTTCAGAAATATCCGGCAAATCGCCGCTCATCCTCAAGCTCGACGAGAGCGATGTCTCCGGTCCCCTCCACATCCGCGTCAAATCATTTCTGGATACCGTCATCACGCGGCGCAAGCGGGAAGCGGCACGGGCGCAGGCGCAGACACCCGCAGTCCAACCACTTGCCGACCCCTTTCCCGTCAAGTTCACGAAGGCGGACAAGAAGCGGCGGACCATCCTCGTGCCGAATGTGTCGGTCGCGTTCTGCAAAATACTCAGCGCGGCAATCAGGGTGCAGGGCTTTAAGGTCGCCTCCCTCCCCCTCGGCGGCAGAGAGGCGATCCGGCTCGGCAAAAAATATGTGCACAACGACATCTGCTTCCCCGCCCAGATGGTGATAGGCGAAGCGTTGCAAATGTTGCAGAGCGGCGCATATAAGGATGAGGAGGTCGCCGTCGGCATGGCGAAGTTCAACTGCGACTGCCGCCTGACCAACTACGCCGTCCTCGTCCGCAAGGCGCTTGACGAGGCGGGCTTTTCCCACATTCCCATCATCACGACGGACGCCGCCGATTTGAAGAACCTCCACCCCGGCTTCAAAGTGAGCCCCGCGTTCTTCGCGCGGACGGTCTGGTGCCTCGTGATGACGGACATCCTCGACGAGCTTCTGCGGAAAATCCGCCCCTACGAACTCGATGCGGGAGCGGCGCAACGCGCCTACGACA
>JAITNO010000064.1 GCA_031290405.1 Spirochaetaceae bacterium | reverse complement strand
ACCGGCGGCCCCGAGGCGTTGCGCGTTGTTTTTGCGAACCTCGATCCCGACCTCAAGGTGCCGATTCTCGTTGTGCAGCATATGCCGGCGGGGTTTACGCTGGAGTTCGCCCGCAGCCTGGACAAGATCTGCCCGCTTGAGGTTAAAGAGGCCGAGGAGGGCGAGATGATCGTCCCCGGACGGATCTTCATTGCGGAAGGCTCAAAGCATCTGGAGGTTGAGCGCGTCGGACTGGGCGGCATCGTCCACCTGAGCGATTCGCCGCCGGTCAGCGGGCATAAGCCTTCGGCGGACGTGCTCTTCGCCTCGGTCGCGCTGGGCTACCGCAATCACGCGCTCGGCGTGATTATGACGGGCATGGGACGGGACGGCGCTTCACAGCTCGGCTCGATATACCAGGAAGGCGGCTTGACGCTCGGGCAGGACGAAAAGACGGCCATTGTCTACGGAATGCCCCGCGTCGCGTTCGAGATGGGCCATGTGATGGAACAGGCGCCGCTCTCCGCCATGGGGCAGCGCATCTCGCAGGTCGCCAAGGCTTCGCATCTATAAGTCATGGACATCTGGCAGCGACGGCAAAAAATAATCTTTAACGATGTTGACTCTTCCGGCGGAATCACGCTGTTTGCGGCGTTCAATTACTTTCAGGACGCTGCGGAATCGCACGCGGAAATTATCGGCGTGGGGCGCGAAATCATGCGCGCCAACAAGCAGGTCTGGGTGCTTTCCCGAATGTCGGCAGTCATTCAAAGGCGCCCCCGGCTGGACGAGGAAATCGTCCTGCGAAGCTGGCCGCGGGGATTCGACCGGCTGTTCTGCGTGCGCGATTACGATATGCGCGACGCGGACGGCAACGTGCTGGTGCGGGCGCGAAGCGGCTGGCTCATCCTCGACCTTGAAAGACGCCGCCCCCTCCGCCCACAGTCTCTTGCCGTCCCCATCCCCGTGAACGAAGGCCTCGACGCGATGACCGGCTCCCCGCTCGGCCTTGAACCACGGGCCGGCCTTTCAAAAACAGCCGAGCGCACGGCGTCGTATTCCGACATTGATTTTAACGGCCACATGAACAACGCCCGCTACATCCAGTGGGTACAGGATGCAAGCGACGGCGGCAGCCTCACAAACGCCCTTCGGATGCGCCTCGACATAAATTATATCGACGAGGTAAAGCTGGGCGAAGAGATGGGCATCTGGAGCGCCCCCATCGACGACCCCCCGCTCAAAGAGGGCGCAAACAAAACGGCGGTGGAAGGGCGCAAACAAAACGGGAACACGCCGGCGTTTAGGGCCGAATTGTTGGTGAATGAACGATAAAAGCGTTGTCTTTTTAGATTCAGGCGTTGGCGGATTGCCCTATTGCGCATATTTCGTCGAGCGCAATCCCCAGATAAAAGCGCTCTACATCGCCGACCGGGAGCATTTCCCCTACGGCGCCAAGTCCAAAGAAGAGATCGTCCGGCTGCTTTCACAGCGCATCGCCGCCGCGTCGGAAAGATTCAACCCGGCCGTCGTCGTGCTTGCCTGCAACACGGCGTCCGTCTCCGCGCTCTGTGAGCTGCGCAAACAGTTTGCCCGCGAGGTCTTTGTGGGCACCGTGCCCGCCGTAAAACCGGCCGTCCTGGCAAGCAAGGCCGGGCACATAGGCGTACTCGGCACAGAGCGAACCATAGAAGACTCGTATATCGGGAAGCTCGT
Source organism: Spirochaetaceae bacterium (assembly GCA_031290405.1). Lineage (GTDB taxonomy): Bacteria > Spirochaetota > Spirochaetia > Treponematales > Breznakiellaceae > JAITXS01. Next base: position 10,894 of record JAITNO010000064.1, on the reverse strand, counting down.
CGCCGGCGCCGGAAGGCGTTGCCGCATGAGCGCAATCGCGGCCCCCGAATTGGTTGACTTCGTTGAAAATTCCCTCTTGCACACAGGCGCCGCGCAGAAGACAGCCGCGGCCAAAGCATACGTCGACCGATTCCGGGCGCTCGGCGTCGATGCGATTGTGCTCGGCTGCACCCATTTCTTATTCTTACTGGACGAATTCAAAGAAGCCGCCGACGACGACATCGCCATATACGATTCCGTCGCAGGCGTGTGCCGCAGGGTGGAGAGCCTCCTCCAGGAAACAAAGGCCGAACAAGCGCAAAAAACGCATGAAAATATGCTCCTGGTAACCGGCGACAGTCGCATCGAAGACAAATGGAAGGAGATGGCCGCATTGTTTCACTTAAAAGCCGCCCTATTCGGGGATTTCGCCGCATGAGAGGCCTCGTCGTTTCAGGCTCCAGGAACGTCTTCACCATAAAGCCGCTCGACGGCGGCGCCCCGTCCCCCTACCTTGAGTGCCGCATCAAAGGCAAAGTCTTAAAAGTCGAAAGCGATTGCTACAACCCCCTCGCGCCGGGCGACATCGTAGCGTTTGAGCCGTCAGGCTGCGGCCAGGGCATGATACTGGGCGTCGAGCCGCGGACCAATCTGTTCGCGCGCTTTAACCGCAAGAAGGGCATGACGCAGACGCTCGCCGCCAACATCGACCAGATCGTCTGCGTAACCAGCCCCGCGCAGCCCCCCTTTAGGCCGCGCTTCATCGACCGCGTCCTCGCGCAGGCCGAAGCGTCCCGGCTTCCCGCGATGGTGCTGTTGAATAAATCCGACTTGACGGACGCCGATTGCCAGGCGAACGGCGTCGAAAGCCGGCTCGCCGACTACCGGCGCATCGGCTACACCGTCATGCGAACGTCCGCGCTGTCAGGCGAAGGCGTCGCGGCCCTGCGCTCAATCCTGGCGAACCGCCTGTCGGTCTTTACCGGGCAGAGCGGAGTGGGGAAGTCCAGCCTGATAAACATCCTGCTTCCGGGGGCAAAGCGACAGACCGGCGCCGTAAACACAAAGCACGACCGGGGAAACCACACCACCGTCCTCTCGGCGCTCCTCGAAGACGCCAGCGATGAGCGCATCAACATCATCGACACCCCCGGCGTCCGCCAACTGTCTCCCGACGGCGTTTCCCCCCAGGACCTCGCCTCATATATGAAGGAATTTTCTGCGCCCGCACTCCACTGCGCCTTCGGGGCGTCCTGCACCCACGTAAGCGAATCAGGATGTTCCGTGTTAAGCGCCGTGGCGGCAGGAGCCATACACCCCGATCGGTATGAAAGCTTCACGCGGATACGATCCGAGCTGCAAGGGAAAGGAGGCCGCACATGACGGACAAACACCACCAACTGCTTGAGTTCGACGCGATACTCGCGCAAGTCGCCGAGCTCTCCAAAAGCGCCGAAGCCGCCGACCTCATCCTCGAACAGGCCCCCATGCGCAACGAAGAAGACGTTGCCCAATTGAAGAAACACGTTTCGGCCATAGCCGCGCTCCATCTTCACGCAAAAAACCCGGAGCCTGTGGGCGCGCTGCCCGCCATCGCGCCCCTCGTCGGCAAACTCAGCCTTGAGGGCGTCGTCCTCGAAGCCGAAGAAGCCCTCATGATAGGACGCTTCATCGAGGAAGGAATGAGGATTCTCGCCTGGCTTGAAGGGGACGAGCATCTGCGGCGTTTTTTCGCGCAGGGGGCCCCCGATTGCGCCCCCCTGGCGCGGGAAATCTTCGCCGTAATAGACCGGGAGGGCAATCTGCGCGACATCCCCCCCATCGTCCGCATCAAGAAGGCCATCGCCGGCGCGGAGGCCGAGCTCAAAACCATCGCCGCATCCTTCTGGGAGGACGACGCCACGCGCCCCATGCTGCAATCCGACCTGCCTTCAGTGCGGGACGGGCGCACCGTCGTCGCGTTAAAGGCCAACTTTCGCGGCAGACTGCGCGGCATCGTGAGGGAAGCCTCCGCCAGCGGCCAAACCCTCTTTATCGAACCCGAAGAAGCCGTCGAAAAAAACAACCGCATCGCCATCTTGAAGCGGGAACTCGCCATCGAGATCCGCCGCGCGTTGCGCGCTTTAAGCGCGCGCGTCGCGGCAGACAAAGACGAGCTCACCCGCTTTCACAGGCGCATCGTCGACCTCGAGACGTTGCGCGCCCGCGCCCGCCATTCCAACAACACCAAAGGCGTCTTCGCCGCACAAGGCGCCGCAATCAGCCTCGTGCAGGCGCGGCACCCCCTCCTCGGCGCCCGCGCCGTCCCCATCGACGTCCGCGTCAAAGACCGCGTGCGAATGACAATCATCACCGGCCCAAACACCGGCGGCAAGACCGTCGCGCTCAAGACCGTCGGCCTCTTCGCCCTGATGAACCAAGCCGGCCTGGCCATACCCGCCGCGGAAGGCAGCGCGCTCCCCATCTTCGACAACGTATGCGCCGACATAGGCGACGAACAGTCCATCGACAACGCCCTCTCCACGTTTTCCGCGCACATAAAAAACATAGCCGCCATCCTGTCCCAGGCGAGCGAACGCACACTCGTCCTCCTGGACGAATTCGGATCCGGAACCGACGCCGCCGAAGGCGCCGCCCTCGCGATGGCCATCGCCGACGCCTTCATCGCAAAAAAAACCACGCTGATCGCCACCACCCACCACAGCCCCCTCAAAGACTACGCCTGGACGCACAGCCTCGCGGAGAACGCCTCGATGGATTTCGACCCCAAGGCGCCGCGGCCAAGCTACAAACTCATCATGGGCGTACCCGGCGAAAGCAGGGCCATAGACGCAGCCGAACAGAACGGCCTCCCACCCGACATAATCGACAAAGCGCGCGCCAACATGGACGGACGCGCAGGCGACGTCGCCGCACTCATCGAAGGCTTACAAGAAAAATACGCCGCCTGCGCCCAGGAAGAAGAAAGACTCATCCGCCAAGCGGCAAGCTTGCGCGAGCAGACCCGCACAAACGACCTTTGGGAACTCCACCTGCGCCAAAAAGAAGCCGAAATAAAAAGCGGAGCCGTCCGGAACCTGCGCGCCCTCCTTTCCGAGAGCAGAAAAACCCTCGAAAACCTCGTCCGCGAAGTCAAAGAAGGCGAGCTCACCAGAGAAAAAACCCAGAACGTCAAAACCTTTCTGAACACCCTGGCCGAGGCCGTCCAGAAGGAAAGCGAAAAAGCCCAGACCGAAGAAACCGCGCCCCTCCGCGCCGCGCCGCCAGCCGACGACGCCGGCAAAAACGAGCGCAACCAGGAAAAAAACCCCGCCCCCATCCGCCCAGGCGACGCCGTCCGCGCCGGCAACGACAACCAACGCGGCATCGTCAAGCGCGCCGGCAAAAAAGGAGTCTGGATGGTGGAAGTCGGCTCCCTCACCCTCCCCTTCGACGAAAGCGCGCTGCGGCTCATCGCCGGCGCGCAACCCGCGCCGCGCGCGGACATCGCCCGCGCCGACCTCGCGCGCGCCCGCCCCCCCAGCCCAGAACTCAACCTGCGCGGCCTAAGCCTCTCCGACGCCCTCCGCGCCCTGGAAACGCACATCGACGGCGCCGTCATCGCCGGCCTGACAAACTTCGCCGTCATCCACGGCAAAGGCACAGGCGTCCTCTCCCGCGGCGTCCACGAGTATCTCAAAACCAGCCCCGTCGTCGCCGACTATTACTTCTCCCGCCCCGAACTGGGCGGCTTCGGCCGCACAGAAATAACCCTCAAAGAGGGATAGGAGGGGGCCGCCGCCCGCCGTCGGCTTGATGAGAGTTCTCACAGGTTTGATGAGAGTTCTCACAGGTTTGATGAGAATTCTCACAGGTTTGATGAGAATTCTCACAGGTTTGATGAGAGTTCTCACAGAGTTGATGAGAGTTCTCACAGAGTTGGTGAGAACTCTCACAGACTTGGTGAGAACTCTCACAGAGTTGGTGAGATGTCTTACAAGATTGGTGACGACCGTTACGGGTTTGTTTGCGTATGCGAACGGCTTGGCGACGGGCCTTGCGGGGGGCGGCGCCGCCGGCCGGGCGTCATGCGCGGGCGGGTCAGTTTTAGGTAAAGCCGGCAAGCGCCTGCGGCGCTATAAAAAAACGACGGGGGTCGCCGCAAAAACGACGGTGGGGAGCGGCATCATTCTGCGGAACTTGAGGTATTTGAACGGGTGAATGTCCAGCACGTTTCGGTACCAGCCGTCGAGTTCCGCCGCGTCGACGACGTTTACCGCAAAGCTGTAGGAAATCGGCAGCACATTGCCCCGCGCAAGGAGCAACTCCTCAGCTTCGGAGAGCGTCTTTAAGCGGTCGCCGCCTTCTTCCGACATCGACCGGTCGAGCAGCTTCTCATAATCGCCGTCGTTGTGGCGGGCGTCGTTCAGGTTGGAATCCCGCCGCCACATCTGCAAAAACGTGTAGGGGTCGGCAAAATCTCCAATCCACGTGGAAAAGCCCACGTCGTAGCCGTCCTCTTTGAGCGAATCGAAATAGACGGCGGCGGGCACCACCTCAACCTTCACCTTGATTCCCAGCTCGTCTTTCCAGGCGGAAGCCATGATGCCCCCGATGCGCTGCGCCTCCGCGCCGGCGTTTACGCGCAACACAAGCTCCGGCAGGTCCCCGTCGCCGGGGAAGCCCGCCTCCGCAAGAAGCCGTTGCGCTTCGTCGACGTCGGCGCCCTCAAGACCCGCAATTTCGGGATAGCCTTCGATGGGATAGACCAAGGTCTTCGCCGGAAGATAGTAACCCTCCCTGAGGCGTTCCCAGGGCAGAACGAGCGTAAGGGCGCGGCGGATGCGATAGTCGTTCCAGGGTTTCCGCGCGGAGCGGATGTAGCAATAGTAGGTCGCAAAGATGGGATTTACGGCGACCCCCGACCGGTCCTTGATCTTTTCAAGATTAAAGTTGCCCGAAATCCAGCGCACCTCGCCTGAGTTCCACAGTTCCGCGGCTTCGTCCCCGTCAGCCGTCCACTTGATGCGAACCTTGCTTAGTCCCACGTCTCGCGCGTCCCAGTAAAGCTCGTTGCGGGCAAGGATGAGCTCGTCTTCGTCGTTGCTAAGCAGGTAGAAGGGCCCGTTTGAAACAGGCGGCGCGCCCGACCAGTCCTTGAGGGCAAACATGGACGGATGCATCGGACTGAAAGAATGATGGCAGAGCATCGCGGGAAAGAACGACGCGGGAGAGACGAGGCGCACCACGAGCGTCTTGTCGTCCGGCGCGGAAACGCCCACCAGGGAAGCGTCCTTCCGCACGCCCAGCCGGTAGTCCCGCGCCCCTTCGATGATGTCGAAGAGCGACGAGTAGGGTGAGTTGCGTTCCGGCTCCAGCACGGAAAGCCAGGCCGCGCGAAAATCTTCGGCGCGCACAGGGTCGCCGTTCCAGTACCGAGCGTATTCCCGAATGGTAAAGGTCCATACCTTTTTATCCGCGGAGACGTCCCACGCGGACGCCGCTCCAGGCGCCGGGCTTATGGTTAAGGGATTGTAGGTAAACAGTCCTTCGTAAAGGGCCGTATAGATTTGCGCTTCGTTTGCAAGGTAGGACTTACGGTAATCAAGCTCCACGTCGGCGCGAGGAAACGACGCCGAAAGCACGTCGCGGTCGAACACCTCCGGGCGAGTCTCCGCATAGCGCGCTTCGTCGTCCGCCTCCGGCGGGGGACTCGTCTGCGAAGAAGAGGCGCACGAGAAGCAGAGAAAGAAAGCAATGACGAAAGAAGAGCTACGTCGCCGCATCAATGCCCAGCTTCTTAAACTGAGCCTCCTCTTCCTTGATGGAATTGTACTCGATGAGCTTGTCGTTAGCCTTAAGCGTTACGCTTTTCAACGCGCCCAGCTCGGGCTTGATGCCCTTGACCTTCGTCCTGTCGGCCTTGTCGACGTTTGCCTTAAAGTATTCGTCCAAAGCGCTGAGGGTCTTGTGCGCGATGAGCGCATCCTTCATATTGCGCTGAAACACATCGGCAAGCTGCTCCTCGCTCATCGCTTCAAGCTTCGACTGCGCGGCGCCGTTCACCGCGATGGACTGCAGCACCCTCGACAGACGCTCAAGCTCGGCGGTAAACACCGCATAGTTGAGCTGTTCCTTGTTCGCTCCGCCCTTGCCCGCGCCGGCGCCGGCGAATCCAAGCTCGTAGATGAACGGCTCAGGCTCCTTGTTGCCCATCTGTTGAAGCATCTTTACAATCGAGCCCCAGAAGCTGAGCTTCTTGTTGTTGACAAGATCGTGATTCAAGGCGAGCTTCTGCAAAAGCTCGGCAAGAATCGTGTAGGCCGAACCAAGCGCGTTAAGGGCGTCGATGAGGATGCGCTTCACGTCGCGCGGCGGCTTCGCCGTCTTAGGCTTCGCCTTTTCAACGACAAGCTTTTTAAGCACGGACTCGCGCAACTCAGGGCCCTTCGCCGAATAGTCCTCGCGAACAAGCTCCTCGGCAAGCTCGGCATAGAACGGTTGTTTGGGAAAGCGGGACGCAAAGCGCTTCTTTATCTCGGGAACCTTCGCGTCGTCCTGCGTCATCGACGCGGTGATGTTCAGGCGCAAATCGTACTTGTACTGTTCGCGGTTAAACTCGCTGACAAGTTTAAGGTGGTTGGCAATCGAGCTGGTGTAGTTGCTCAGCTTCATCACCGCTTGGTTAAGAGTTGTTCGCGTAACAGGGTCAATGTCCGTATGCCGCGCCTCGTTGAGGATGTTGTTGACCGCTTGGGTGATGGGCGACTCGGAATCCGGCGACAGGCGCGTCCAATTGATGTAGGTAACGAGCCCCATCATAATCTTTATCTTTCCTTGGGTGAAGTTCTCGATTGAAAACTGATAGAAGTTGACCAGATGGTCGAGCTCCTTGTCCAGCTCGGACATCCTGCGCCCAATCTGGTCGCGCTTGTTGGATTCGACGAGCGCGCCTAAGTCCGGCACTTTCAAGTCGTCGGTCTTGGCGTCGTTCCTGTAGGGATCGTCGGCGATGTATCCCCTCTTAACGAAAATCCCATACAACGTGGTGAGCGCAGTCAGAAAAGCGCGAAAGTCTTCTTTAAGCTTGGGCATATCGGATCGTTCAATCCAATCGTGCCGTTCCGACAAAGCGGAGCCAAGCTGTTCCAAGTATTCATGTTGATCACTCATAATGAGGCATCATAGCAAAAAACAATAAAAAGTGCAATACGTCCTCCACGAGGGCCCTGGGCCTTTCGCATCCGCCCTGAGCGGGACGCCTTTGAGTCAAAACAACGCCGCTCACTGGTGAAACAAATTGTTTCACCAGTGAAACAATTCAGTTCACCAGTGAAACAATTCAGTTCACCACTCAAACGATTTTGTTCACCACTCAAACACATCCGTTCGCCAGTGAAACACATCGGTTCGCCAGTGAAACAACCCCGTTCACCAGTGAAACACATCGGTTCACCAGTGAAACAACCCCGTTCACCAGTGAAACAACCCCGTTCACCAGTGAAACACATCGGTTCACCAGTGAAACAAGCCCGTTCACCACTCAAACAAGCCCGTTCACCACTCAAACAAGCCCGTTCACCACTCAAACAAACCTGCCCATTGGTGAAACAACTTCGACGACCGGTGAAACAAGGCCGTTGGAAGGCGCGCCATGCCGCGCGAGCCGGACTCCGCGGCATGGGGCAAGTGGCGCGGGGCCTTGACAAAGGCGCGCGAAACCGGCACCATGCCGACGCAATGCGCGTGAATGCATCACACCTACAGTACACCGTAAAACGCGTTACCCTCGTATGCCTCGGAGCCGTCCTCATGGCCCTCAACCTTAAAACGCTCTGCATCGCCGCCGGCATCATCCCCGGCGGTTTGAGCGGCGTCTCCGTGCTTGCCATCGAGATCGTCGGGCGTTACCTCCACGTCCGCCTCCCCTTCAGCCTCCTCTACTACGCCCTCAACGCCGTTCCCGTCTACATCGGCTTTCGATTCATCGGCAAATGGTTCACATTATTCTCGTGTCTTATGGTCTTCTTAACAGGCGTTCTTACCGACGTCATACCCGCTTCCCTCGTCGGCTACCTTAACCTTAACGACAGCCTCCTCTGCGCCGTCTTCGGCGGCATCGTCAACGCCGTCGCCGTTACCCTTTGCCTGCGCGCCGACGCCACAAGCGGAGGCACCGACTTTATCGCCATATACTTCGCGGAAAAACAAGGCCGCGACGCTTGGACGCTCATATTCCTGTCCAATCTTGTCGTACTCATCGTCGCCGCTCTCGTCTTCGACCCTGAAAAAGCTCTCTACTCCATCATCTTTCAATTTGCCCAAACGATGGGACTCAACGGCCTCTACAAAGGCTATCAACAGAAAACACTCCTTATCATCACCGACAAACATGAAGACGTTTACGCCCTCATACGCGACAAGACCCACCACGACGCCACCGCCTTTACCGGAATCGGCAAATATAAGAACGCGCGGCGCACACTCCTCTATTCGGTCGTTTCGGCCAGCGGCGTCAACGCCCTCATCCGGGAAATAAAGGTTCTCGACCCCGCCGCCTTCATCAACGTACTCAAAACAGACTTCCTCAACGGGGAATTCTATCACCGCCCCAAAGACTGACCGGAGCCCGCCGTCCCCCGTCCGCGCCTCCCTTGAATATGAACGCGTTTATGCCGATAATTGACAGCACATGCAGGAAAACACTGAATTATACACGCTGTTGCGAACATACTCGTATCAAAAAAACTCACCCTACGTCGTGGCTGAATCCTTTATCAAATTCATCGAGTGGAGCATCGAGAAGGGCAGCGCAAACTTCACCCTGGACGGATTTAGGGGCAATGCGCGCGGAAAAGTATCGGAAGGACTCAACGCGTTGATAGAAGAGGGCAAAATCGGCCTGGAGACGAACGACGGCTCCACAAAGATCGTCATGCCGAACTTCTACAACGACGTCATCGAAAAAGAGTACCTCTCGATACACGACCAGAGGAAACTTCCCTTCCCCAGCGAAGAAACGTTGGACATCAAGATACCCGCCGCAAAAGTCAAGGTGATCCGCGTGGAAAAGGATATGGTAAACTACCTCTCGGAGGAGCATAAAAGTCCCCACCAGATTATAAAACTCGTGTTCCCCGAAAACTTTGGCGCCGCGCTTACGCTCGAATCGATGTACCCCACGAAGATGCTCGAATACTCCTTCGTAAAACTGCAAGAAGCCCTGCACCAACGCAGCGAGATGGACTTCTTTACGCAAAGACTGACGAGCAGAATCAAAGACCACGAGTCGCGCGTAAAAGACTTCCTGTCCTCCATCGTCATGCGTCCGGCCGAATGCATCGCAAACATAGAAGCCGCCGATGAGTTTGCCTCCGCCGCGTGGACGTTCTTGTGCCCCATCATCTACTCTCACATCAGCGAGATCATCCGTCGCTACAACGAGGAAGCCCCCACCGATTATTCGGCCATCATTCAAGCGTCAACGATCGTCTCGGCGTACAACAACTTTTACCTGGCGGAGTCCATCTACAGAAAGCAAAAGGAAGCCGCGCTCGGCGCAATCGAAACAAGGCTCTCTGAGTATCCGTTCGCCTTCACCATAGGCGATATGCTCGACTTCAAGACTGAGGCGGGCATCCCCATCCTGCAACGGTATACGCCTACGGATTTGGAAGACTTCTTGGGCAAAAGAACGAGCCGTACCGACGCCAAAGAGCTCCCCGCCTTGTTAAAGTTCGTCGCGAGGGACGGCATGGAGTGGTACGTCAAGAAAGACAGGGTGTTCACGCTCTGCACTCGCTTGCTCGTTGAGGCCAGAACCCAAATAAAGACGGACATCGAGGAGCGTTGGGCAAAGACGCTCTACGCATACAAGTACGAAGACGCGATGGACAAGAACGCCGAGTTTGAAGATCTGCTGATTCGGACGGCAAACCTCTACACGCCTCTGCTCCTTACCGTCGTTCGGGACAAGAAGACGGCCCTCTTGCAGGCGGAGGTGTTGCTGAAGAACGGCTCTCTGCCGCGCAACGAAAGCTTCTTCGAAAGAGACCGCCCGATTCCGCTAAGAACATTGTTGATATTGAAGAGAGAGGATATGTTGCGCCGCGCCAGGTTTTCGTTGCCGTTCTGGTATTCCATAAAGCCGCTGGTAAGCTTGATGCGTTACCTCAAATTCGGCAAGAAGAAAGGCGAGGACCGCGCGGCGGCGGGCGCTGGCGGCGCAGGCGCAAAGCCTGAGGAAAACAGGGAATCCCTGCGCGACTCGGCTATAAAGCTTGCCCGCACATTGGTGCCCGACGGAACCACCCTCGACGGGTACCTTGACGCTCTTAACAACAAATGGAACCAACGCTTAAATCCCAACGAAGAAAAGAAACTCAGAGGGGACGTCAACACCATCATTCGCGGCTACATTCAGCAGGTGTATAAAAACCAGTTTTCGTCGATGCTCACCGTCTATATGCTCGACGACATAGCCGAAAACATCGTGAGGAACACTGCGGGCCTTTCAAAGATCAACAATAAAAACGCGTTGCGTCTCTATATAAAGATCTACATCACCAAGCTTTTAAGCGCCGCAAAGGCATAGCCCCAGAGAAAGCCGTCGATGAAAAACCATAACGAAGTGGAGATTTTTGACACGACGCTGCGCGACGGCGCGGCAGGGCGGGCACCAGGCGGCCCAAAAGTTAAGGAACACGACGCGGCCCCGCAAGCTGGTAAGGCTGACGGTCTTGCCGTCGAGCGTCTTGAGCGTCCAGTCGCGTGCGGGGCGCGCGTCCTTGAGCGGGGTCAAGCCTGCCTTTTCAAGAGCGCGTCTGGCCTGTGCGGAAAGGTCCGGCGGCGCGCCCCAAGCGTTCAGCGGGATGCAAATGATGATGGCTAATAGGTGTAGGTTTTTCATATGGTATGGGGGAACTATACCTTAAAC
>JAITNO010000172.1 GCA_031290405.1 Spirochaetaceae bacterium | reverse complement strand
TGCCTGAGTATCCTCCCGACCATCTTCTTGTAGCCGTTTTCCAGGCCGGTGAGGGCCCGCTCAAAGGCGCGGTCAATCGCGGCAAGGGGGCCGGTAAGCGGCTTCTGCTTCCGCGTGACCAGCGGGAAGTAGTGCGAGCAGAGGACGGGCACGAGGAAGATGGCGGTCAACAGGGATATGGTGAGCGAGATGACGATGGTGAAGGCGAGGCCGGAAAACATTTCGCCCATGACTTCGAGGGTGCTCTTGAACATCACCAGGGGTGCAAAGACGGCCAGCGTGGTAAGCGTGGAGGCGGTGATGGCGACGATCATCTCGCTTGTGCCGATGATGGCGGCGGGGCGGAGCTTCGCGCCCTTTTCGCGGTAGTGATAGATGTTCTCGAGGATGACGATGGAGTTGTCGACGAGCATTCCCAGTCCCAGGTAGAGGCCGGCGAGGGTCATAAGGTTGAGGGTGAGGCCGGCGAAGTACATCAGCATGATGGTAACGATAATCGAGACGGGAACGCTGATGCCGATGACGAGGGTGGGCTTGATCTGGCGAAGGAAGAGGAAGAGGACGAGTATGGCGAGGATGACGCCGGATATTCCGCTGGACACGACGGCGCCGATGGTGCTCTTGATGGTGTCCGTGTTGTTGGACGTTTCGGTGATGGTGATGTCGGCGGGGACGGCCTTCCTGATCTGCTCAACGCGGGCGCGGAGGTCGTCGACGACGCGCACGGAGTTGGTGCCGCTCTGCTTCTGCACGGAGATGCCGATCGCCTGCTGGCCGTTTACATAGACGGCGCTCGTGGCATCCTTGTAGCCGTCGTAGACGTTGGCGATGTCGCCGAGCAAAACCTGGATGGAATCGCCTGAGCCGGTGGGAACATACGCGATGACGGTTTTCCGTACGTCTTCGAGCGAGGCGTACTCGCCCATCGTCGTCAGGATGTACGAGACGTTGTTTTCGATGACGGTGCCGGCGCCGATTTGCGCGTTCTGGGCGGCGATCATCTGCTGTATCTGAGTGACGGTTAGGTTGTACGCTTCGAGGCGGGACTGCGGAAAGTCCACGCTGACGATCCTCTCGCGTCCGCCGTTCACGGTGGCGGACGCGACGCCGGGGCTCTGCTCCATCCGCGTGGCGATGGTGTCCTTGGCTATGTCGTAGAGTTCGCCCGGATTGCGTACTTCGGAGGAGACGCGGTAGCTTACGACGGGCATCATCGAGGGGTCGACGCGAAAGATGATCGGCGCGTCGATGTTGTCGGGCAGGTAGCGCTTTGTCCTCTCCAGCGCATCCCGCACGGAGTTGGTGGCGTCTATCAGGTCGATGCCGTAGGTAAATTCCATGATGATCTGGCTTGAGCCTTTCGACGAAGACGAGGTGATCTTCTTCAAATCAGAGACGCTCGAGAGGGCCTGCTCCAGGAGCTTCGTGACGGAACGCTCGACTTCTTCGGGTCCCGCGCCGGTATAGGTGGTCATAACCATGATATACGGGGGGTTTATTTCGGGGAAGAGGTCGATGGGGAGGTTTAAGAGCGCGAATACGCCCAAGCCTACGAAGAGCGCGAATACGATGAAGAACGTTACCGGACGCGAGATAACTGATTTAGCAACACTCATTTATTTTGCCCCCCCACGCCCGCATCCTTCTGGATGACGTTGATCTTCGCTTCGTCGGTGAGGAGGCTCATGCCTTTGGTGACGATTTGGTCGCCGCTTTCCAAGCCTGATTGTATCTCGGCAACGTTGTCGATGATTATGCCGGGAGTTACGTCGATTTGGCGGGCGATGCTGTACCTTTTGTCCGAGTTGTCGGGGGTGGCGACGAACACAACGTTTTTGCCTTCCCTCTGGACGATGGCACCGGCGGGGATTTGGACGATGTTGCTCTTGTTTTCGGTGATGATCTTCACTTTGGCGAACATTCCGACCTTTAGGCGCGAGCTTGAATTGTCGACGTTCACCTTGATCATCTCCGTTCGGGAGGCGACGTCCACCGTGGGGCTTACCTCGTCGATCTTCCCTCGGAAAAGCTCTCCGGGGAAGGCGTCGAGGCTGATCTGGCAAGACAAGCCGTTGCGGATCTTTGAAATGTAGCGCTCGGGCACATACAGTTGAACCTCCAGGCCGCCGCCGCCTGAAATTTTCGCAAGCGACGTAGTCTGGGAGATGGTCATGCCGACCTTGATGGGCAGATCGGTTACCGTCCCGGAAATGGGGGCGTCGACGATGTGCTCGACGTAGGTCATGCCGGGCTGGGACGGGTCGATAAGGGCTATGCGGTCGCCCTTCGCAACTCTGCTCCCGACGGAAACGTAGACGCGGGTAACCTTGCCCTTGGCCGCTTCCGAATAGGCGTCCACCGTCGAGCCGGCGATAAGGTCGCCTGAAAGCTCGATGTAATCGCTGATCGGCCCTTTAACCGCTTCCGTCGTATTGACCGCAAAAACGGTAACTTCCGTTCCCGTCGCCGCCCCGCCTCTGCCGCCGCCCGCCGCCGCCTCGCCGCCCTGTCTGTTGCAGGACGCTACCGCGAAGATTGCCGCTAGTGCGATAAGGTTTACTTTACTTTTTAACACGTTATTTCTCCTATGGATTGCAGAGCATGGGGTAATCTCATACCCGCAGCCCTTCTATTTCAACATTGTTCCAAACGGCACGCCCAGCGAATATTCCAAGTCGATGAGCCCGAGTAAAAAATCAAACTGCTTCTGGGCTAAGCCAAGCTGAGACTGACGCAACTGGTTCTGCGCGTCTTGGACTTGAATCAGGTCCTGCAAGCCCGCCCGAAAGGCTTGCGACGTCAGTTGAGACGAACGTATCGCCAGATCGACCGTTCCCTGCTGGGAGCGGACGGAATCCTTAGCCTGGCGAAGCGTGAACACTTTGCTGTAGACTTCGGCTTCCGTGCCCTGAATCGTCTGCGCCAGACTGATGCCGAGCTTGGTGATGTTGTCGTCCAAATCTCTTATGGCGTTCCCCTGTGTGGTAAAGGGCAGCAGCCCGTTAATGTTCCAGGAAAGCCCGACGCTGAAGGCGCCCGCGTCCGTCCATTTGCCGCCCGCTCCCGTTTGGTCGGCATAGGTGGGCGTATAATTCCAGCCAAAAGTGATCGTCGGCGTCCAGGCGAGGTAGGCCTGCGCTTTGCGGCCGCTCTTTGCTGCTACGATGTTTGCCCTCAATTCAACAATTTCCGGCTTGTCTTGGGAAGCCTTGCGTATCAATTCTTCCATATTAAAGGGAATGTCGAAGTTTTCAAGTGCGACGGAATCAACCTCAAATTCGGTCTCGTAGGGAAGCCCGAGCAGTACGGCGAAATTGGCCATGAAGGTTTTTATACTGTCCCGAACTTGTTCGACGGTGGGTATAAGGTTGTCTCTGGTTACCTGCGCCTGGAGCAGCGTCAATTCGGGGGAAAGCCCTGCGCGGTACCTGGATCTTGCCACCTCGACGCGCTGATCGGCCAGGGTAAGATTCTCTTCCTGAACCTTGAGGGTTTCCTGTTGGAGCAGGATCTGCAAGTAGAGTTTTCGGACATCCCTTTCAAGCTGAATCTGAGCCTTGTTGAATGTGAGCGCGCCCGCCGCGTACTGGTCGCGAATCGTCTGAATGCCCTGAAACATCGCGATATTCAGTTGCGCCCATTGAATCTGAAAGCCTACGCCTATCGTCCACGGGCTTGCCAGCGGATTGGTCGGCGCATTGGCCGCACGCGCTGCGGTTCCGCTGGAAAGGCCTACAATGGGCAAAAACTGATTCCACACCAGGTTGGACGCCCGCTTTTTCGTATTCAGGTCCACCCTGTTTGATTCAAGCCCCAGATTGTTGGCGATGGCCAGGGATACCGCCTCGTCGACGGACAGATGCCGTTTCTGCGCCTCATCCTTTGCATCTGGGGGGGGCGCCTCTTCCGCCGCGGCGGTCCCGGCGGAAAGGGCAAGCGCCAGAGCCGCGCCGCAGAAAAACCGCTTTAAAAAAATATTTTTTTTCATTGCTTTATAAACCTCTATACTCATAAATTGTTACTCATTGCTGTTTTTATTCCTATTATGGCAGACGGATGAGGCGTGGAAATATTTTACCGGGGCGTTTTTTATTCCCCGTGCGATAAAATTAAAGAGCGCCCTAAAGCTTTCGTTTGGAATGCTTAAATAGTCCATGTCTGCCGGACGGCGTTGCAACACATTGACGATTAAAAATAAAATCCACTCGGTGTTGCGCTCGTTTACGAGGAGGGAGCCGTCCGGTCTCCGTATCTTTGAAAAGTTTTTATATATCGGGGAAGGCGGTTTTGTTTTACCGCAATGGCGCTTCTTAAAATTCGCCCGCCTCGTCTTCAACCTGTCCAAAACATGGATGACGTCGGATTTTTCCCGAAGAAACACAACAATGCCGATTATGGCAAGGTAGAGCTGCTCTTCGGGCACGGCCGACAACAGGGAACATTTTTCCGCATAGGACGCTATCCGCCCGATTTCCGTCAGAAAAAGCTCTTTGATCATCTCTTCGCGGTTTTCAAAATGGGAGTAGAGGCTGCTCTTTGAAAGCCCTGAACGCTGCGCCACCATCCCCATCGAAACATCCCAGGGTCCGGCCACGGCGACGGCGCTGGCGACGGCGTTTAACAATTTTTGATGGGATTCGTCTTCCACCGGATCCAAGCCGCAATCCCGCACCGCCTCTTCAAGCCTTAGGAAGGTCTCTTCGGTAAAATGTGAAACCGACAGGCCCAGCCCCGATTGGATGTGGGCGTTCAGCATATCCAGATAGGTGGATATCACCTCATGGCTTGAGCCTTTGTCGTCTCCATTCCCCTCAGTGTGGGAATGGAACGTTGCGACCATAAACATGACCGTCGTCATCGCCAGGCGGAAGTCGCTGGGGTAGACGAGGCTTTCGTTGACATCGCTCAATGCGGGTATGCTAATCCCCCGCACGCGCAGCTGCTCGCTTTGATTCAGTTCCGGCTCGCTGCTCCCGAAAAGGTAGATCATCATGAAGAGAAAATCGCTCCGGTTTTTCATGTAATACTCTGAAGTTACCCTGGCTAGGCGGAGTTCTATCTCGGCAAGGTTGTCCATGTTAAGGCACGCCTCGTAATCCGCCCGGATAAAATCGGCGAATCTGTCGTTGACCGCCTCGCCCATGGCCTTGAGCAAGAGGTCTTTAGTCTTAAAATGGCGGTAGAGGGCCTGTTTGGTCACGCCAAGCTCGGAAGCAAGGTCCGTCAAGCTCGTCGTCTGGTAAAGAGTCTTTCCCCAGACCTTAAAGGCAGTTTGTAAAATTTCATTCTTTGTCATGTTACCGACCGTTCGTCAACATCCTATGGAAAAGACAACAACTTGACAAGCGCCGTAGTTACACATTGTACCGTAAAACAACGCCGATTTCGGAGAAGTTGCCGACCGTTCGTCAACTTCTCCTGCCCGCCAAGACCATCAGCAGGGCGACGTCCCCCTGCCGCACGCCGGGGATGCGCGCCGCCTGCCCCACGGAAAGCGGCCTCGTCGCCGCAAGCTTCTCCCGCGCCTCGACGGAAAGGGCGTTCAGCGCGGCATAATCCATATCAGGCGGAAGCTTCATCGCCTCAAGCTTGCCAAGCCGCGCCGCCGTCCGCTCTTCTTTTTCTATATAACCGGCATAGGCGATGTCCAGAACCGCCCGCTCGACCCACGGCGTGGGGTAATCCCGCAATTCAGGCGCGCATTCGGCCAGGGCCCGCACGCGTTCGGCATTCATCGCAAGCTTTTCGTTGTTCATGGACGCGAGTGCCTTTCGGTTTGCCAGCAGATCCTTAATGGCGTCGATGGACTCGGCTTTGCGCGTCCACAGTTCCCAGCGGCGGTCGTCGACGAGGCCGATTGCGCGGCCTTTGGGGGTCAGGCGGCCGTCGGCGGTGTCGTGCCGCAGGATCAGGCGGTGTTCGGCGCGGGAGGTGAACATCCGGTAGGGCTCTTTCGTGCCGAGCGTCGTCAAGTCGTCAATCAGCACGCCGATGTAGGCTTCGGCGCGGCTCAAGACCAGCGGAGGCTCGCCGCGTATTTTTTGCGCGGCGTTGACGCCGGCGACGATGCCCTGGGCGGCGGCCTCCTCGTAGCCGGAGGATCCGTTGGTCTGCCCCGCGCAGTAAAAACCCGACAGCCGCTTGGATTCGAGGGTGGGATAGAGGTCCAGCGGGTCAAGGCAGTCGTATTCGACGGCATAGGCGGGCCGGACGATGCGGGCGTCTTCCAGGCCGCATATCGTACGAACAAAGCGTTCCTGCACATCTTCGGGCATGGAGGAGGAGAGGCCGTTGAGGTAATGTTCGTTAGTGCCAAGACCTTCAGGCTCGATAAAGAGGTGATGGCGGTCGCGGTCGGGGAAGCGCATCACCTTGTCTTCGATGGAGGGGCAGTAGCGGGGCCCGGTTCCGACGATTTTGCCCGAGTAAAGGGGTGAGCGGTGGATGTTTTCACGGATGATGCGGTGCGTCTGGGCGTTTGTGTAGCCGATGTGGCAGGGGAGGCCGGGCGAGGGGACGGGCGGGGCGTGCGCGTCCTCCCCGCCGCAGAACGAGAAGGGGGCGAAAGGCTCGCCGTCTTGGCGTTCAAGCTTGTCGAAGTTGATGGAGGGGGAGGCCAGGCGGGCCGGGGTTCCCGTTTTGAAGCGCCTCAAGGGGAAGCCCTTTGCGCGCAAGGCCTCGCCCAGGCCCTGCGCGGCGGCCTCGCCCAGGCGGCCGCACGGCGCGTCGAACTCTCCGATAAAGATTTTGCCTTCCATGAAGGTGCCCGCGGCAAGGATGACGGCGCGGGCGGATATGCGCCTGCCGCGCGCGGTAAGGACGCCGGCGACGGCGTTTCCCCGGATGAGCAGGTCGACGGCTTCATCCATGAAGAGGTGGAGGTTTGTCTGGCGTTCGGCGGCGCGGCGGGCCTGGGCCTGGTAGAGCGCCTTGTCCGCCTGGGCGCGGGGGGCCTGGACGGCCGGCCCGCGCGAGCGGTTGAGGATGCGGCATTGGAGCATGGAGGCGTCGGCGAGGCGGGCCATTTCGCCGCCGAGGGCGTCGACTTCGCGGACAAGGTTGCCCTTCGAGAGGCCGCCTATGGCCGGGTTGCAGGAGAGCGCGCAGATGCGGTCGGGGTTCAGCGTGAGCATGAGGGTGGGCAGTCCGAGTCGGGCCGTCGCCAGGGCGGCTTCGAGCCCGGCGTGGCCGCCGCCTATAACAATGCAATCGTAATCCATGGGTCAGCATACTCTTATGCGCGGTGAAAGACTATGGACACGGGGGGCGTTTTTGTTAAGAATGTCGATGAAACGCCGATGTTATAGAGGGGAAGAGTACAATGACAGTGCGCGAAGTAAAAAACATTGTCCGCAAGGACGTTCCGATTTATTACCGCAGGGTGTATTCGGGCATTGCGGTGGTAGAGTTTGTAGGCAAAAGCGTGGAGTTTCCGATGGATTGGGTCATCGAGACCTCGCCCTTGGGGACGAAGGAGTTGTCGGTTACGCTCTGCGACAAGGTTGATTATCCGCTGCTGCCCCTTATAAAAGAAATCAAAGCAAAAAT
>JAITNO010000174.1 GCA_031290405.1 Spirochaetaceae bacterium | reverse complement strand
CCAGCGCGGCCCGCGCCACCTCCACCGCGCCGTGCCCGTAGGCGTCGGCCTTAACCGGCATACAGATCGCGGGCGTCTTTTCCCCGCCTGCGATATGTTCCCGTACAACGTTGATGTTGTGCCTTACATTTTCAAGATGAATGACAGCCTTCGTCGCCCTCATGCTCTCCGTCTCCGCCATCTGCAAACCCCCAGGTGTTTTGGACATCGGCCCCCCCCCCGTCCCAACCGCGCCCCAATATAGCACACGCGCAGATGAATTCCAAGTATGCAAGAAGAGGGCTCGCCTTCTTCTTGTCTTTTAGGGGAAAGCGAAGTATGATGCGCCTATGAATATCAAACGAACCCTATGGATTGCGCCGGCCGTCGTGTGTGCGGCGGCGCTTGTGTGCGGCGCGGCCGCCTGCCAGGTTGACGCGGGCGCTGCGCCCTCTGTGGATCCTTCCCCCTATCGCATAGCGTTTAGCGGCCCGACCGCGACGGTGAAGGTCTCCCCTCCGGCCACTCAGCCTGCCGCTCCCTATGACGTGTATCTGGTCAAGGCGAACAAATCGGCCCAGGAGGTGAGCGCGGCGTATGCAGGCTCGGCGGACTCGTACTGGGGGGCTTCGTTCCCGCAGGCGCCGGCCCAAGCGGCACCGGCGGAGGACGGCACGACGACGCCCCCCGCAAGCGACGCGCCCTTCATGGATTCGCCCCAGGCCCTTGCGTGGAAGCCGAGCGAGGCCCTCTGGAAAGCCCAGCGCGCGCGCGACGCCTTGAACGACGCCGCGCGCAGCGTGGGCGCGGCGGCCGCCTCCGTCGAAGGCGATGGAAAAACGTTTTGGGTGAATGACAACTACGGCGGCGGGGCCGTCTGGCGGGAGCTGCCCGCCACGCTGCGCGCGCAGGGGGCGCATTGCAACGTGTGGGTGGCGGACGTCGATTACGACAATGCCAGCGCGGCGGGCAATGACGACGGCACAATCAACAGCGCGCAGGCGGCGGCGTTGGGGGGCAAGTTCGACATTCTCTATCCCATCGAGACCAACCTGTTCGGCTATGAGTTTGGCGGCGATCCCGCCAGGCCTGGCGAACTCGGCGGGCGGGACGGGGACGCGCGCGTACAGATTCTTGTCTACAAAAACGCGATGACGGGTCTGGGCGGTTACTTTTGGATGAAGGACTGGTATGCCCAGTCGAATCTGAGCTCCACTGTCAGAACCAACTATGCGGAGATCTTTTACCTTAACAGCACCCATCTTGACAAGCCTGTCCCAAGTTTTATGTATTCCACCCTGGCGCATGAATTCCAGCACATGATCAACTTCAACATGAAGGGAATCCGGCAAGGGCTCTTATCCGTCCCAACGTGGTACGACGAGATGCTCTCCATGCTTGCCGAGGATGTGCTGGACCCGTTCATCGGCATCGAGGCAAGGGACGGCGGGCACCCGATACAAGAGCGGATGCCTGCCTTCCTTGCGACGTACAACGATTACGATCTGGAGTATTGGATGCCCAGCAACGCCGCCATGTATCCAAAGAACTATGCCTTCGGGGCCTACCTCGTGCGGAATTTCGGCGGGCCGGCGCTGTTGCAAAAGATGCTGGCGAACAACAGCGTGGGCGTTGCTTCCATCAGCGCGGCCCTTGGCGACATTACCCCCAACATGAGTTTCCAGAACGCCCTCGACCGCTACGGCGAGGCGCTGGTCTATAGCGGCGCCTCGGACGCCGTTTCGTTTAACCGTTCCGTCGCCCAAACTGTGGGCGGGCAACCATACGCGTTTGCCGGCTTTGACATATGGACCATGGCGCGGAATCCGGGGCCGGGCACGGGGCCCCGCGCCTATTCCGCATCGGACAGCATGAAGGGATACGCCGTTCAACTGCAGCTCATCAGGCAGAATGTGAGCGGCGATTCTTCGGTAACGCTGAACAAGCCCGACAGCGCGAGCATCGACCTTTACATTATGACGCGGGCGCGCCCATGAGGGCGGCCCTCCTCGCCGGCGTCCTCGTCATGGCCGCCGCCGCCGCGCCTGACGGCGCAAAGCTCTTCGCCTTGGGCAGGGGGGAGGCGCAGAAAGAGTCCCCCGCCGGCGGGGGGCTGCCTGCCGGCGCGCGGCGCATCCAGGGCAGGGTGCTCATCTACGGCAACGAGCCGCACACCTACGCCGGCATTGAAACCACCGACGGCAAACGCTACGCCGTCTTCCCCCCCGACAAAGAACAGGAAATCCGAAGCGCGCAGGGCAGCCTTGTCGAGTTCGTCGTCGTCTTTGCCGAAAAACCCCAGGGCTACGGAGCCCTCTTCCTCCGCGACGGCAGCGTAACGCCGCTCTCCTGGCGCATCCTCGACGACTAAGGCCGCCGCACGGGGGCCCCCGGACAACGTGCCCGTACGCCCGGACAACGTGCCCGTTGCAACGGGGGGCTTGCCCGTTCCAACGGGCATCCGGCACGGCGCGCGGGGCTCCCCGCACGGTGCGCGGGGCTCCCCGCACGGTGCGCGGGGCTCCCCGCACGGCACGCGGGGCTCCCCGCTCGGCGCGCGGGGCTCCCCGCACGGCGCGCGGGGCTCCCCGCACGGCGTGCGGGGCAACCCGCCATAGCTCGTGGACGGCGCGTTCACGGGCTATGGGGAGGCATGGGGGGGCCTAAAAA
>JAITNO010000016.1 GCA_031290405.1 Spirochaetaceae bacterium | reverse complement strand
CTTCCTCTCTGTGAAAACAAAGCCGAAAGCTGGGGAAGGCAGCTTGCGGATAAAAAGCCTACCGCTGGGGGCATAGCGCCGTAGGCCGCAAGAAGCGCTCAGGGCGCCGCGCCCCCCTTCTTCCTCTTCTCCTGCGGCGGCTGGGGGGCTGGCGTTTCTTTGCGTATGGCGCTAGTGTGGGTGTGCGGGCGCTTATGGGCTGCGCCGTTGTGCGGGGGCGGCCGCGTTTATGGAGGTTGATGTGCGTTTGGAGTTGATTGTCGATGGTCTTATGCGGAATTACGGGGAGTGCGAGGGGTCGATTAAGTACGACTATGCGTATCAGCTGAATCGGTCGGCGATTATTGGGGTTATCGACACGTTGCGGGAGCTCATCTTTCCCGGTTACTTTGGCAAAAAGAACATTTCTTCGGATTTTCTCGCGTATCACACGGGTGAGTTGCTTGAGGAGGTGGTTTTTACCTTGTCGAAGGAGATTGAGCGGGCGTTGCGGCACCGCAAGGATGCGGAGGGGGCTGTCGAGGGTGTGTTTAAGGCGCGGGCGGATGGGATTGTGGCGGAGTTCCTCTCGCGGCTGGGCGATGTGCGGAGGGTTCTTGCCGCCGACGTGGACGCGACGTTCGACGGCGACCCTGCGGCGAACAGCAGGGACGAGATTGTTTCGTCCTATCCTGGGATTTTCGCGATTATGGTGAATCGGCTTGCCCATGTGCTCTATCTTCTTGACGTTCCGCTGATTCCGCGCATGATGACGGAGCACGCGCACAGTCTTACGGGGATTGACATCAATCCTGGCGCGACGATTGGGCGGCGTTTCTGCATTGACCACGGGACGGGCATTGTGGTGGGCGAGACGACGGTGATTGGCAACAACGTCAAGGTGTATCAGGGTGTGACTCTGGGGGCTCTTTCGACGCGCGACGGGCAGGCTCTAAAGTCCGTCAAGCGGCACCCTACTATCGAAGACAATGTTACGATCTATTCGGGGGCGTCGATTCTGGGCGGCTCGACGGTTATTGGCGAGGGGACGGTGATTGGCAGCAACGCCTTTGTCACGAAGAGCGTTCCCTCCGGCACGCGGGTGAGCATGAGGAATCCTGAGCTGCGCTTCACGACGAAGAGGGAGTGCGACGGGTGTCAAGACATTAGCTGCACTGAGCTTGCTCAGGAGGCGTTCTGGGATTACCAGATTTAGCGTGCGGCGGGCGCCGGCGGCGTGGCGGCTGTGCGTGGCGGCGTGGCGGCTGTGCGGGGCTGTGGGGCGGCGGGCGCGGGCGGCGGGGCGGCTGTGCGTGGCGGCGGGGCGGCGGGCGCGGGCGGCGGGGCGGCGGGCGCGGGCGGCGCGCCGCGCCGTTATTCCCGCAGGATCTTCAGCGCTTCCTCGCGGTAGCACTCCAAAAGGTAGGGGATGCCCGTCGCCTTTGCGCACTCGTCGGTAAGGGACATGAGGTCGGCGCGGCGTATCGCGCTTACGTTGAAGCGGCGCGCTCCGGCCATAAGCTGCTGCAGGCCGACCTTCAGTTTGTCCGCAAAGCTGTAGACGCCGACGGCCCCCAAGGGTATGTTTTTCATCTCGGCGGCGCCTACGGCGTCCTTGACGCGCTCGTAGTTGACGAAGATTTCCTCCGCGCTTGCGCCGTATTCGGACACGTTCTTGGGGAGGGTTCCTTCTTTAAGCCATCGTTCGATGTTTTTGCCGACCATGCCGGGTATCATCAACGCGCGGCCCATGCAGACTGCCTTGACGTGGGGGGCGCCTAAGGCGATGGCCTTGAAAACATGGTCTTCGGACGAAAAGCCTCCGGCGAACGCCAGGTCGCTTACGCGCGCGCCGTTTTTGGCGAGGATGGCGGCGTATTCCCGGGCCGCGCTGTGCAGGTAGATCGAGGGGACGCCCCACTCTTCCATCATGCGCCAGGGGCTCATGCCGGTGCCGCCTGAGGCGCCGTCAATGGTGAGGAGGTCGATGCGGGCGTCGGAACAGTAGCGCAGCGCCATGGCCAGTTCCTTCAAGCTGTAGGCCCCCGTCTTCAGCGTGACGCGCTTGAAGCCCAGCGAGCGCAGGCGCGCCACTTCCTTCATAAACCCTTCCCTGCTGACGAAGCCCAGTCTGCTGTGCCGCTCAAACTCTTTGACCGCCCCCGCCTTGTAAGAGGCTTCGACGACGGGGTCGGACGGATCGGGCGTGACGATGTAGCCTCGCTTCTGCAGCTCTCTGGCTCGCTCGATCTGGGAGACTTTTATCTCCCCGCCTATGCACTTTGCCCCCTGCCCCCACTTGAGTTCGACGGTCTCGATCTTATGCTTGTCGATGATGTACTCCGCCACTCCCAGGTTCGTGTCCTCCACATTCATCTGTATGAGGATCTCGCCGTAACCGGTGTGGTAACGCCGGTAGGCTTCGATGCGCCGGTCCATGTCCGGGGCCCGCGTTACCTTCTTTGCCGCGTTCAGCTCCAGGGCGGGGTCGATGCCGCAGACGTTTTCGCCGCAGACGATGGTTACGCCGGAAATCGCCGCCCCCACCGCAAAGTGCTCCCAGTTCTTCCGGGCTATCTCGGTGGACCCCAGCGCCCCGGTAAAGACGGGTACCTTCATCTTCACCTTGCCGTCCCAGCCATACGAGGTTTCCACGTCAACCAGCGGGAAGAGCGCCGTGTCGGGCCCCGCTTCGATTCCGGCCGGCAGGCCTTCGGCCCCCTCCGCGTAGCCCTGAATGTTCAAGTGGGAATAATCCACCGGATAATTCTTGTCGCCTCCCGCGGTTACGTCCCCAAAGGGACCCGGATAGATAAGCTCCCGCCCGCGGTACGCGGCCTTGAAAACCTCGCAGTTTCCCTTGCACCCGTCGATGCAGCGGGAACACAACCCGCTGCACGGAACCACGCTCCCCGACCGGTTCCCCGTCCTCGTGGCGTCATTGCTGTTTGGTCGTTGCAAATTCATACTGTGCTCCTTATATGCGTTGGTCTGCGTATCACTATATCACAGATAACGCAAAAAGCAAGGAATTTTTTGTTTCAGCCTGAGTCTTAAGCCTGCGCGCGGGTCTTTGCGTTCGCAGGCTTGGACGCGGGACGCGTCGGGAACGGGCGCTTGACGCATTGCGCCGTTTTTCTTTAGGATGGGGTTCATGGGCGCCGCATTGGGACGTAGGCAAGTGGTAAGCCACCGGGTTTTGGCTCCGGCATTCACAGGTTCGATCCCTGTCGTCCCAGCATAGGGCTTGCAAGCTTCTTCTAAAGTTGATTGCGGCCTGCAATTTGAGGAGTTAGTATGGCAGACATTGTTTTTAAGGCAAACGACAGGACGGAATTCGGTTCGGCCGCTTCGAGGCGCCTTCGCAGGGGCGGGCGCGTTCCCGCCGTCATTTACGGTCAGGGCGGCAGCGTAAGCGTCGACCTGGACGCGCATGAATTTTCAACCGGCATCAAGGGGGTAACCGAATCCACGATAGTGCGCGTCGATGTGAACGGAAAGACGCACGAGACTTTTGTAAAAGCCACCCAGCGCGACATCCGAGACGGAAGAATCCTTCACGTCGACTTTTACGAGATCGAGACGGGCAAACCGCTTCGCGCCCGCGTCCCCCTCCGCATCTTCGGGAGTCCGGTCGGCGTCCGCGACGGCGGCGTTCTTGAAACGGCGATTCACGCCGTGGAAGTCGAGTGTCTGCCGAAAGACCTGCCGCCGCGCGTGGAAGTCGACATCGGCGAGTTGAAGGTGAACCAGACGCTCCACGTGCGGGACCTCGCATTGGGCGAAGGCGTCAAGCTTATCTCCGGCGCCGACCAGGTGGTGGCGCTCGTCAAGTTTGCCAAGGTGGAGGCCGCCGCCGCCGCCGCACCCGAAGAAACGCCTGCGGGAACGCCCGCGGGAACGCCCGCCGCCGCGCCTGCCGCTCCGGGAGCGGGGGCCAAAGACGCGAAAGCGGACAAATAGAGGCATTGCCTGATACCTTCGCTCCTCAAAGCATCCAGAAAAATCGTCTTTAAGTTTGGCTCAAGCGCCTTGACCGACGGCGAAGGGCGCATCGACGGCGGCTTCTTGGGGGCGTTTGCCGAGCAATGCGCGCGGAGCGTCGTCAAAAACGGCAAACAAGCGATAATCGTGTCCTCCGGGGCTCAGACCGCCGGGCTTTCAACCATGCGAAAGTGGGCGCGGAAGAAGGACATCCACTACCGGCAGGCTCTCTGCGCCGTCGGTCAAGTCATGCTGATGAAGGCGTGGGAGCGCGCCTTCGCGCCGGCGGGGCTCAACGTCGCGCAAATCCTTTTAACGCGGGACGACTTTGCAAGCCCCCAGCGGACGCTCAATATGCGAAACACCCTCTTTACGCTCGTCGACGAGGGCATCGTCCCCATCATCAACGAAAACGACACCACCTGCGTCGAAGAAATAAAAATCGGCGACAACGACACCCTCGCCGCCCAGTCGGCCATACTGTGGAGCGCCGATCTGCTTGTCCTCTTTAGCGACGTCGACGGAGTTTACACCAAAAACCCCCAGCGACACCCCGACGCGGCGTTCATCGACCGCGTCGCCGACATAGCCGCGCTGCGCGCGAACATCAGCATGGACGGAAAAAGCGACTTCGGCACCGGAGGCGTCGCAACCAAAGTCGCCGCCGCCGAGCTGGTCCTCCCCTACGGCATCCCCTCGGTAATCACGCGGGGCAAACCGGCCGCCCTGGACGCCCTAGCCGACGGAAGCGCCAAAGGAACGGTCTTTACCTAAATGCGGAAGCTGTCCTTCGCGCTGTTGATCGTCACGCTTGCGTCCTGTTCCATCTCCCCCCACGTGCGAAAGACTGTAATGATTGGCGGCTCCATCCTCGGCGGCGGAATGATTGCGGGCTCCGCCGCGCTCTCGCTAAGCAGCGCCGACCCCATGCTGCAAGCGATGACAAACACGCAACCGAGCAAGGCCCTCTTCTACACGGGATTTTCCATCCTTGTCGCGGGCGTCGTCGCCCTCATCTTCGACTTAAACTACAGCGACACGGACAACTAAGCTTTGCCCCTGGGGGGGGCAAGCCCCATCCGCGTCAGCTCAGCGCGGCTCCAGATTGCATTGTTCCCAACGGGCGGTGGCTTCTTCGATGGTTGCTTCGAGCTGCCGCATCTTACGCTGAATGGATTTTGCCTTCTCTCCCGACGTATAGGTTTCGGGTTTTGACAGTTCTTCCTCCAACGCGCTTTTTTCTTTTTCGAGGGCTTCGATTTCTTCGATGAGTGTGCGCTCTTCTTTTTCAAAGCGTCTTCGGGCGGCTTCGCGCTTTTTTTGTTCTTCGCGGAATTGATTGGCGCCGCCGGTTTTGACCGGCGCGGCGGGCTTGTCGTCTGTTCCGCGGGGCGATGCCTCCTGGCTGACTTTATCGAAATAATAGGCGTAATTGCCGTAAAAGAGTCTGCTGCCGCCGCCGCTTTTCAGTTCCAGCGTTTTGGTGGAAAGCGCTTCCATAAACGACCGGTCGTGCGACACAAAGATTATCGTTCCGGGCCATTTTGACAGGGCGGACAGCAAGACGTCCTGCGAATGGAGGTCAAGGTGATTGGTGGGCTCGTCCAAAATTAAAAGGTTTAACGGAAACAGCAGGAGCCGCAACAGGGCGATTCTGCTTTTTTCGCCGCCGGAGAGTACGTCGAGGCTTTTATACACGTCGTCGCCGCGGAACAGGAAGGCGCCGAGCAGGTCGCGCAGGCGGGGGATGAGGGCGGTGGGCGCGGAGGCTTCAAGGAATTCGAGGACGGTTTCGCCGCCGGAAATTATTTCGGTGGAATCTTGCGTGAAGTAACCGGCGCAAACGCCGGCGCCGTAGCGGACGGCGCCTTCAAAGTCCTTGTCTTCGCCGGCCGCGATGCGCAGCAACGTGGTTTTGCCTGCGCCGTTTTCGCCGACGACGAGGAGTCGCTCTCCTGCTTCGATGCTTAGGTTGATGTTCGAGACGACGGTCATGTTCCCGTACTTTTTTCCAATGCCTTCCATAGTGAGCGCGATGTTCCCACAGTGCGGCGGCGGCGGAAA
>JAITNO010000081.1 GCA_031290405.1 Spirochaetaceae bacterium | reverse complement strand
GACATCCCGCTGACGTCCTTTTCGATTCTCTTCGCCCGCTACAAAGGCTTTTTGCTGCAAGCGGTGCGCGGAGTCAAGGCCATCGACGCGCTCGAAGACGGCGACAGAATCTTGATATGCGAAGGCTGCACCCACCACCGGCAATGCGACGACATAGGCACCGTAAAACTGCCCCGCTGGATACGGAACTTTACCGGCAAACAGATAGAGTTTGACTTTTCGTCGGGCGGAAGCTTCCCCGACGATATGTCGGCGTATAAGCTGGCCCTGCACTGCGGTGCCTGTATGCTGAACGAGCGTGAGATGGTCTACCGCCAGAAGTGCGCCGCCGACCAGAACATCCCGTTTACCAACTACGGCACGGCCATCGCCCACATCCAGGGCATCCTCAAGCGAAGCATAGCAATTTTCCCCCACATCGCCGAAGAATTGGCCTGAGGGCTGCGTCGGCGCAACCCCCGCTTTGGGCAGCTAGGCGTGGGGGGGAGCCGCCCCTCCTATTGAAAAAAGTTGGTTTCCCCTTTAGGGTGGACTTTATGAAAAAATCATCCTTTGTTCTCTATCTTTTTCCGTTGCTTGTCGGCGGATTATCGTGTGCGGCCTGCGCGTCCAGTCCCGTCGTCGTCGGGTTCGTGCTTCCCCGCATGATCGACGGCGATGAAGGGAAGCTGGCGAAAGATCCCGCCGACGACGCCTTGCGCCTCAAGCTGGGCTCCTACTACGTCATGTATGCGAACGCCTTCGTGCAGGGCCCCGCCGAAATGCTCCCCGCGTCGGAATATGAAAAGCGGGACGCGGAGAAGCGGCGGGCGAAGGGCCTCTACCTTCGCGGCGTGGAGCTGCTGCGCGACGGCTTTGACCGCAGGCATCCCGGCGTCAACGACGCCTACACGGAGGGAACGCTGGACGTGCGCCTCGCCGAGCTGACGAAAGACGACGCGGCCCTCGTGTATTGGCTGGTGGCCGGCAGCCTCGCCGCCTTTTCGATAGACCCGCTGGGGGAGCTGCAACTGGGACTGCGCCTCCCCGAGCTGGGCGCCCTCATCGCCCGCGCCTACGAGCTGGACCCGGACTTTAACAACGGCGCCATCGACGACTTTTACATCCTCTACTACGGCTCCTTGCCCGACGGGCTGGGACGGGACTGGGAAAAGGCGCGCGTTCACTACGAGCGGGCGATAGCGAAGTCGGGGGGCGTCGCGGCAAGCCCCTACGTCTCTTGGGCGCAGGCGATTGCGATTCCCTCGCAGGACTATCCGGCCTTTGAGGAGAATCTTACATGGGCGCTTGCGGTGGACAACGGCAAATGCAAGACGTCGGAAGAGAAGCTTGCGAACAAGATCGCGCAAAAGAAGGCGCGCTATCTTTTGGAAAACGCCGACCTCTTTATCATAAGAGGCGACGGGGATTATAGTGAGGGGCCGTAGGGCTCTTATATTACGGTAAAATTGGAGGTTTTATGTTGAATAAAAAGATTAGTGTGGCGTTCTGTTGTATGATGTTCACGTTGTTGTGCTCGCAGGCGCTCTTTGCCGCGCCGCTTACCATCCGGCTGGCGTCCCTTGTGCCGGAGAACACGGCGTGGGGCGCCGCGCTGAACAAGATGGCGAAGGAATGGTCGGATGCGACGGGCGGCGACGTGCGGCTCATCGTCTACCACGGCGGCGTTATAAGCAGCAACGAGGTCCAGGTCATCCAAAATCTGAAGCAGAACCAGATTCAGGCGGCGGTGCTCTCCTCCGCCGGCATGAGCATGATTAGCGAAAAGGTTATCACGCTGAGCTGCCCGTTTCTGGTTAAAACCGACGGCGAGCTTGACTATGTGTTGAGCAACATTAAGTCCGAGCTTGAAGCGGACATCGACAAAAACGGCTATAAGATCATCGCATGGTCAAAAGCCGGCTGGATAAAGTTCTTTGCCCGCAGTCCGGTCCACACGCCGGCGGATTTACGGAAGCAGCGCCTTGCCGCGGGCAACGAGATTCCCGCGCTGAACGACGCGTTCAAGGCGCTGGGCTACACGGTCGTCCTGATGCCCTACAACGACATTCTTACCTCGATGTCGGCGAACCGCGTTGACGCTTGTTTCCAGAGTCCGGTCTTCGTTGCTTCGATGCAGATCTTCGGCATTGCGAAAAACATGAGCTCGATTAACGTCGCTCCCTTTATGGGGGGCATCGTGTTAAACCAAGCGACATGGCGGCGGATTCCCGACAAGCATAAACAGAAATTGCTTGAGGTGTGCGCCCGCGTCGAAAAAGAAAACGACAACGCCATCGCCCAGCTTGAAGGCGGCGCGATAGACGTGATGAAGAAGAACGGGCTTGTCATTAACGAAGTGAGTCCCGCGCAGCAAAAGCTCTGGGAGGACCTGGCGCTTTCCGCCATGCCGTCGTTTACCGGCGGTAAAAACCCGATAATCGATCCCGACGTATACGGCCGCATTGAAACGCTGTTGCGCGAATTCAGGGCCCAGAGATAGGTTGTGACGGAAATGGCCCATCCCGTTCCACAAAAGACGAACGCCTTGGCGAAGTTGTTCACACCCGTAACCAAACTGATCGCGCTCATAACTAAGCTGCTCACGCCCGTGAGCAAGTCGCTCACGCCCGTCGGAAAGAAATCTTTCGTCCGCGCCTTTGAAGACTGCGTTTGCATTGGCGCCGTCATCCTGCTCACCGTCATTCCCGTCTTGGACTTTTTGTTGAACCTTACGCTGCAAAAAGGCTTCCCGTCGTCGACGGAGCTGGTGCCCCACCTGCTGCTGATTGCGGGGCTCCTTTCCGCGATGATTGCAACGCGGAGCAAGGATCACCTTTCGATAGGCTTGATACACTATATAACAAATAAAAAAGCATTGCGCTTTTTGGAAATCCTCACCAATGCGTTCTCGTCGTTTGTGTCGGTAATCCTCGCCTTCGCGTCGTTCGCCTACATCAAGACGGCGCTCGCCCCCCCGTGGATGATGTGGTTTGACGCCGACCCGCATTCGTCACGCGTGGTCGGGTTGCTGCCCGACTGGGCTTACGCGCTCTTCCTCCCCCTCGCGTTTTTTATCATCGCCGTTCGTTTTGCCCGGTGCATCCCGCTGGAAGGAACGTTAAAAAAGATTGTTCCCCTAGCGCCGTTTGTGTTGGGATGCGTCTGTTCCACCCCCATGATATTTAAGTGCGTCTGGGGATTGGACCTCCCCGATTTCGCGTGGGAAGCATCGAACCAATTCATCGCCGCCGCCGATTTTATAAAAACGCCAGCCGTCGTCTTTCTTATCGTGCTGGCATTCGGCGGCGCCCCGCTCTTCATCGTCTTTGCCGGAGTCGGAATGATCCTCTTTCAGGCCGAGGCCTGGGAAATCGACACCATCATAACCGATATAAACTTTACGCTGACAAAGCCCGATTTTATCTCGATACCGCTCTTTACGCTCGTTGGGTTTTTCCTTTCGGAAAGCCAGGCCGGCGAGCGCCTGGTTAAAACATTCAGGAGCCTTTTCGGCTGGTTCCCCGGCGGCATGATCATCGTTACCGTCATCATCTGCGCGTTCTTTACCACCTTTACCGGCGCGTCGGGCGTCACGATACTCGCGCTCGGCGGCATCCTCTTCGCCGTCCTGTCCGAAAAAGGAAAGTATCCCGCAGATTTTTCGACGGGATTGATCACCTCTTCGGGGAGCATCGGCCTCCTCTTCCCGCCGAGCCTTCCGATTATCCTCGTCGGCATCACCATACAGCAGAACATCCTCCATCTGTTCGAGGCGGGTGTGGTTCCCGGCTTAATCCTCACCGCCGCCATGATTGTGTTTGGCGTCGTCGTCTCGATTAAAACAAAGATACCGGTCGAAAGATTCAACGTTTCCGGCGCGCTCGTTTCGTTAAAAGGATCGTTCTTTGAAATAATGCTGCCTGTCATCCTGCTCTACGGGTATATAGGCGCAGGCTTGTCGCTGGTTCAGATCAGCGCGATTGCGCTTGTTTACATCTTCATTGTCGAAGTCTTTATCACACGCGAAATAAAAATAAAAGAAGTGCCGCAGATTTTCACCAAAGCAATTCCCATTATAGGCGGAATACTGGCGATCATCGCCCTGTCGAAAGGCATATCCGATTATGTGGTGTACACGCAGGCGCCTGAAAACTTCGCCCGTTGGCTGCAAGGCGCCGTCAGCTCGAAAATAGTGTTCCTCTTGATACTCAATCTGGCGTTGATTCTTGTCGGCTGCTTTATGGATATATTCTCTGCCATCGTCGTGGTGCTTCCGCTGGTCATTCCCCTTGGGGCGGCCTATGGAATCGACCCCCTGCATCTGGGCGTTATATTCCTTATCAATCTGGAGGCGGGATTCTTAACGCCGCCAATTGGCTTAAATCTGTTTCTGGCAAGCTATCGTTTTAAGAGGCCCTTTGTTGAAATATGCAAATGCGTCTTGCCGTTCTTAATAATTCAACTCGTCGTCGTTCTGATGGTAACATACATTCCAGACCTTTCGACATTCTTGCCCGGAGTGTTAAACGCCGAATGAAAAATCTAACCCTTAAAGATCAAGCGGCCCTTGCACCCACAGAGCCCGGATGTTACATCATGCGCGACGAACACGGTGCCATTATCTATGTCGGCAAGGCAAAGGTGTTGCGAAACCGGCTACAAAGCTACTTTACCGGCTTGAAAGACATTAAAACCGCGACGCTGGTTCACGCCATTCGTTCAATCGAAACGATCGTCGTGTCAAATGAATATGAAGCCCTGTTGCTGGAAAACACCTTAATCAAACAGCACACCCCAAAGTATAATATCAACCTAAAGGACGGCAAATCGTATCCGGTAATACGGATTACCTCAGGGGAGTTCCCCAGAATATTTAAGACGCGTTTTATCGTGGAGGACGGTTCGCGTTATTTCGGGCCGTTCCCCAACGTTCAGGCCGTCGACAACCTGTTGGGTATGCTTTCAAAAATATTCCCCATACGGAAGTGCAATGCATTCCGCAAAAAAGAGAAGCCCTGTATGTACTTCCATATAGGACAGTGCAAGGCACCGTGCTGCGGCAACATAACAAAGCAAAAATACTCAACATACGTGGAACGCGTTGCAAAACTGTTAGGGGGAGGGACAACATCCATCGTTATGGATCTTACCGAAAGGATGCATCGGGCTGCAAGAAAACTGTCGTTTGAACAAGCCGCGCAATACCGCAATGCGATAGAATCCATCCAGGCGCTTTCGACGGCCAATTCCGTTGTCGATTCCGACGCTGAATCGCGCGATTACATCGCGCAGGCAAGCGAAGGCATATTTACAAGCTGGACCGTTTTTTCCATGCGCGGCGGCAGGCTTTCCAACCGCGAACTGTACCGTGCAAAGAACGCCGCAGACGCCGACGATGCGCTTGAAACATTTGTTTTGTCGTACTATTCGCCAGGGAATCCTCCGCCGGCAAAGATTTTTGTTGAAAAAGACGTATCAGACATGGTAAAGGAATACTTTCGGCACCAGTTTACTATAGCACCCGACATTGCGACGCCAAAAGAACAACGGCATAGCACCTCGCTTCTGATGGCAAAACAAAACGCCGCCGAAGACTTGCGAAAACGCCTGAAGGAACGCGCCGCCGGACCAGCGCTCGATGAGTTAAAGATCGCGCTCAATCTGCAAAAACGTCCCGAGCGCATCGAAGGTTTTGACGTCGCTCAGCTTGACGGCAAACATCCTGTGGCAAGTTTAGTTTCGTTTCGCAATGGGGCACCGGACAAAAGAAGTTATCGCAATTTCAAGCTTCGCAGCGTCGTCGGCATCGTCGATGATTTTGCGTCCATACGCGAAGCGGTGCACCGCCGGTACACGCGCCTTTTAGCCGAAAACAAAGAATTGCCCGACATGATTTTAGTTGACGGCGGCATCGGGCAGGTGAATGCGGCAAAGGAAGCGCTCAACGAGTTAGGCATTCGCTGCGATGTAGTCGGCCTAGCAAAACGCAACGAAGAAATCTGGATGCCGCAGAATGAAAGCCCCGCAAAGTCGATAAAGCTTTCCAAAGATTCCGACGCCTTAAAAGTCCTGCAAGCCGTGCGCGACGAGACGCACCGTTTTGCCACAAGCCTTAACCAGCGCCTGCGCTCGAAAGACCTCTCGCTTAGCTCGCTTGAGTCGGTCGAGGGCATCGGCAAAAAACGCGCGGCGGTGCTTCTGAAAGAATTTGGATCGATCAAGAACATCGCCGCCGCGGACCCGCAAGAACTCGAAAGCCGCTGTTCAATCAGCCTTGAATTGGCAAAAATCGTCCGGGCCGCCGCCCGGATTGCCCTGGAAAACCAAGAGGCTCAACGCCAAAGAATGAACAAGCAGTGATTGCGGGCGGCCTAGCGTTGAAGCCTGACGTTGAGGGCCAATCCATAATTAAAATCGGGGAAGGCGCAGGCGTAGGACACATCGACTTTTAAGACGGCAAAATTGAGGCCAACTCCGCCGTAGAGGCGGCAGAAGCCGCTTGTCGCACTCTTTACGGTGGAAAAACCGGAAGCGCTGAAGCTGCTGAAGCCTTCGACGCCCTGAGCTTTCAGGGCGTCGTTTGCCCCGGCTATGTCGCCGGACAACGTCGATTTAAGTTTGTAGCCGGCGTCCGACCACGCGATTCCGCCGGCGATTCCCAGGAAGGGGCTGAAGACCGGGCTACCTATTGTTTTTGAAATCTGCGCTTTGAATTCGAGAACCTTTGTTTCCCAAAAAAGGTCGAGGGTGGGTTTGCCTTGCGCCGTTATTGAGGTATTTTGGTCGACTGAAAATACGGCG
>JAITNO010000075.1 GCA_031290405.1 Spirochaetaceae bacterium | reverse complement strand
CTGGAGATGAACGAGGAGAATCTGGACGCGATGGACGGCTTCTGGGAAGAGGCTAAGGGCGCTCGTTAGGCCATGTACGCGCGGGAGATACAGGCGCCGATTGATTCGCCGATTCAGGGCGGGAAGCCGGTGGCGGGCACGTGGACGCGCTGCTTCAAACGGCTTGACTTGATTGACATTGAAAAGCCGTATCGCCTGCCGGTTCCCAAGTGGCTGCTGGATTTGCGGATAAAAGAATGGCAGTCCTTTATGATTCAAAACGAGGCGGTTTACTTCGAGATTTTTATCGCGAACCTCAAGTTCTTCCGCTTTATCGCCGCCACTTTTTACAACAAAGAAGCCGGTGGAGAACCGGTTCACTATTTCGACTATTTTCCGTTTTCGTTGTGGCGGCTGCCAGCGACGCTTTCCAACAGTTCGGTGTTGTGCAAGGCCCCCGGGTATTCGATTACCGTGCACGACTGGCTTGACGCGGCTTTGATCAAGCTGGACATCAACATTGAGGCCAGCGGGTCGCTGCCGGCAATCAACGCCCGCTTTGAGTTCTACGACGAGCCTAAGAACTGCGCACCGATGGCGGTGAACCTGCTCTTTTCCGACGACCGTTCCTATTACACGTACAAATCGCTCTGCCCCGTTCGGGGGAGCCTTAAAATCGGCGGCAAAGACGAGTACCTTTTTACGCTGGAGGACGCGCGGGGGCTTTTCCGCGATTCGAAGGGCATACTCCCCTATATCGTCAGGAATTCCTGGGCGTCGGGGTTTGGCTTTGACCGCGCGGGGCGGCGCGTCGGGTTTAGCATGGGCGAGAACCAGGCGCGTGGGGCCAACAAGGACAATGAAAACGCGCTCTGGGTGGACGGCGCGCTCACCCCCCTCCCCCCCGTCCGCATCACCCAGTCGGGGGACAGCATCGCCGACGAATGGATTATCGAGGACATCGAAGGCATGGTCGACCTCGTGTTTACGCCGCACAAGCAGACCAAACGAGCGGCCTTCAACATACTGATTTCAAAGGCTGAGTTCTTCAATCCGATAGGCGTCTTTACAGGCTTTGTTATGACGAAGGACAACGAAAGAATCGAAATCCGCAAGCTCTTTGGCTGCGCGGAACGGCTGTACTTGCGCTTGTAGTGGGGGCGGGACGCCCATTCCACGCAAAAGTCTCAAGCTTCTTTTTCAAAAACCGATATATAAAATGTCAGGGCGCCGCATCCCTTGTGGAAATGCGGCTCCCCTTCAGTCAAAACAGCGGTGCGGTCAACGTCCAGACGCATCGCTCTTTTTTTGCCCGGCCCCTCCCGACCGCTACTGCGCGCCGTTAAACAGGGATTCCAGTTCGGGGAAGCTTTCCGCGTTTTCCCAGTTGGCCATGCCGTCTTTCCACAGCAATGTGTCCGGCTTGAGGACGTCGCTCTGGTGGAGGTTTGTCAGGTCGTTCATGGTGTAGGGGCCATCCGTGCCGGCGCCGATCACCATGTGATAGATGGCCGGGTCGTCGGGGCTTCCGCTTGCCGCCGCTTCGGCGGCGCCCGCGCTCAGGGCGATGCGGAACTTGTAGCCGAGCGTTATTTTGATGCCCTGGAGGATGGTGGCCTTCTGTCTGTCCCCTGGGAGGGGGATGACGGGATCGCCGGAAAGGAGCATGGCGTTGTTGGACGCCCAGAGTTCACGAACAAAGTCGAGGTTGCAGGTGAGCGCGCCCGGTCCCAGCTTGAACTCCGTCAGCAAGCCGGCTTGAATCCCGGCCGCCGATTGTTGCGGGATGGTAACGTTTCCCGAAGGGCCGGCGGTGTAGACGGCATTGGCGTAGGTTCCGACCGGCCCCGTCCTTTCGACGTCGCCGAGCGGGATTGAAAAATAGGGCCCTAAGGAAAAGCCCATGCGAAAGACGCTTCCGTTGAGGAAATAGACGTTGGCGAGCAGGGGGAGGTTCAAGAAGGAATAGGTGTAGGAGACGGGCGTGGACGCAGTGCCGTCAATGAGCTTGGTCCAAAGGAATTTATCTGTGGCGTTGATGTAAAAATCAAGGCCGACGCGGATGCCGAAGTTCTTTGAAAACTCGTATCCGGTGAAGAGGGAAGCGACGATGGGGAGGCTTATTCCTTCTTGCACGGCGGCGAAGTTCGTGGTGTTGACAAGCTCGACCTTGTAACTCCTGATGGCTAGCTTGTTGTAATCAAAGATGTTCATGGCAGCGCCGGCTTCGACGCCAAAAACGACGGCTTGCTGGGCGTTGAGTCCGGCGGCGCTTCCCAAGAGGAGGAAAAGCGCCAACGCGGGAACGGTTCTGCGCGCGCGCGTTGCGCGGTGGGGGGGGCGGTGCGCCTGTGGGTTAAAAATCATCTAAAAAATCCTCCTTGAGTTCTTGATTAACGGATTCGGCGGCGCGCGCGGTGGCGACTATCTCATCGAACACGGTGCGGTCGATGTATTTTACGGTCAAGGGCCGTTCTATGGATATGCGCGTCTGGGCGGATTCCCAGACGGCTTCGCGCGGGTTAAGGGAGAGGGGCTCGCCGTATTTTTTGACGAACGCGGTGTAGACGGAATAGTGGTCGACCTTTTCGGCGTTCATCGAAAACGCCATGATGAAGACCTTCGCGTCCTTTAACTGGAAAAACGCCCGTTTGATGAAGTTGTATCCCGCGCTTTCGACGAGGTTTTGCTCTTTCAACGGCAAAAACGAAACGTCCCTGTCGCCGCGAAAGGCGAAGTACGGGTCGTCTTGCAACGCGGTTTTCAGGTCGTCAAGGTTCATGCCCAGGGTGAAGGCGCGGAATTGCATGGGGAGCGGAGCGTCTGCGGTTTGCGCATTTCCATGTGCGATGGCTAGGAGGATTAAGGCGGCGGCGACGGGGGCTTTCAATTTCAATGTTTCTCCGCTTTCAGTATCGGCGACTTTGGTTCTTTTTTGAAGTGGCCCAGGGGCGCCGCGAGCGCTTTTTCCGCTGTGGCGTCCTGTGCAATGCGCCTCGCATCCGCAAGCTAAGCCGCCGGCGGCTGGTGAGGGCGTTTAAGAGGTGTTTTTTGGCTTGTAAGGGAGACCCTCCGCATTACTATGGGGAGACCCTCCGCATCCGATGGGGAGACCCTCCGCATTACTATAGGGAGAGTCTCCGCGTCCGATGGGGAGACCCTCCGCATTACTATAAGGAGAGTCTCCGCGTCCGATGGGGAGACCCTCCCCATTACTATGGGGAAGGCTCTTCCCCTTACTGTGGGGAAGGTGGCTAGGCTATGGGTGGGTCTGGGGAGCGCCGCTCGCAAACTTAAAGCGTATGGCTCAGGGCGCGGCGCCGTAGGCCACTACAAAAAAAAGCGCCGTAGGCCACTGCAAAAAAGCCCCCCCTCCTGGGCTTAAAAAGCGCCTCGTGCGCTTAATCTATGCGTTCTTCCCATTCGGAGGGTTCGAGGACGTCGGCGTCGATGCGTGGGTATGTTCGGTCTTGGGCGTCGCTTGTGGGGTAGAGGGTGTTGCGGATGTTGAGGTAGGGGAGGCTTACGCCGGAGAGGGCGTTGTCGAAGAGGCCTCCGCGCTGCATGGTTTGCAGGTTGCGGCCGAGGCTGTCGGAGGTGCGGGCGGATTCGGCGAAGAGGGTGAGGGCTTGTGAGCGGTAGGCGGCTCTTCCGGTTTGTCTGGCGAGGGCGTTCATGGTTGCGCCGAGGTTGTTTTGCGCGG
This sequence comes from Spirochaetaceae bacterium, assembly GCA_031290405.1. GTDB lineage: Bacteria > Spirochaetota > Spirochaetia > Treponematales > Breznakiellaceae > JAITXS01. Next base: position 2,096 of record JAITNO010000075.1, on the reverse strand, counting down.
TCATTATGCGTTCCAGGAGGTTGCGGTGTTCGGGGACGTCGTCGGGGAGGGCGATGGGGAGGCGGTCCCTGTCGCGGGTGAGCATGGACAGGAGGCGGCTGTAGTAGGATTCCGCGGCGAAGTAGTCGCTGTTGCGGTAGGCGGCGGCGCCGAGGGTATTGAGGAGTCTGCGGTTGAAGGGGATTCTGCGCGAGACGCTGAAGAAGCGGCGCAGGGCGTTGGGGAAGTCTTCCTGCCGGTAATAGGCGCCTCCGAGGCGGTATTCGACTTCGGGTGGGAGCCAGCCGTTTGCCTCGGCCTGGAGGTAGTACTCGGTTGCCTCCGTCATGTTGGCTGTTTTGACGAAATACTCGATGTCGCCTAAGTCGGCGTAGAGGCGGCCATGTTCCCGGCTGCGGGTTAAGAGGCGCCTCTGGACGGCGTCTTCGTAGATGTTGATTCCCTTTTGGAGTGCGTTTTCGGCGGGGATGTACTCCTTGCGGCCGGTCATGAGTTCGGCGAGGCGTCTCTGGGTTCTGATGCGGTAGTCCGTCCGTTTGGGTGTTTCGATGGCGGCGGCGTCGAAGGCGGCGGCGGCGGTTTCAAAGGTTATGCGTTCGTCGACGGGGGAGCGGTAAAAGGCGTAGTAGCGGCCGAGGTGGTAGTGGGGCTCGGGCAGGCTGGGGTCGGCTTTCTCGGCGCGCAGGAGGATGTCCTTTATGCCGTCGATAAGCTGGATGTTTTCGTCGGGGACGCCTTGGGGGTCTTCGATGCGTTTGTCCAGGAGGTAGCCGCCGAGTTCAGCGAGTGTGGAGGGGGCGACGGCGCTTTTGGGGTTCCCCATGAATCTTTGCTGGAGGGGGAGGACTTCGACGAGCTGGTCGGTTCGGATAAAGTAGAGGAGCATTCGCTCAAGGACGGGGTCGCTGTAGCCGTGGATGGCCAGGGCGCGGGCGAAGGAGGCGCGGGCGTGTTCGTAGCGCGATGGGTCCACCTCGCCCCAGGACAGGTTTACGTCGCCTAAGGCTAAGAGCGCGTCGCGGTCGTCGATGGCGTAATCGAGGACTTCGCGGCGGATGATTCTGTCGGCTTTTTCAAAGTTGCGAAGGTAGTTGGTTTCCATGCCGGCGTAGTCGAGGGCGCCTTTCTTGTCGTGGGGGTAGACGCGGAGGAGCTCGTCGTATTTGTTTTGGGCGTGGAGGTACTGTCTTTCGTCGCGGAAGCGTTCGGCGTATTTGTAGAACCAGTCTTTGACGCGGTTGATCTCGAAGGCGTCGTTGAAATGCCGGTTTGCCTGGGCGTAGTTGTTCGGTTCGCCGGACAGGATGAGTTCGTAGCCTTTCTTGTAGAGGCTTTCGGCGGCCAGCGGGCGGTAGATGAACTGATACGAGAGGTAGACGATTGAGGCGGCGAGCGCGGCGGCGATTAACGCGAGGCGCGCGAAGGGGAGGAATTTATGGACGAAGAGGTAGGAGAGGCTGCCCTTTTCGGCTTCGAGCTCTTCGCCGGTTTGATAGGCTTTGGGGGCTCTGACGGTTCTTTTAAGGATATTCGAGAGGAGGGCTGCCGCCTCGTCCGCACGGGCGCCGGCGACGAGCAGGGCGGCAAGGGCGTCGAGCTGGGCGGGCTCCACCGTCTCTTCGGCGATTGCCTCTTCGCAGGCGATTCTGACGTTCAGCGGGTAGGCGTCGAGCGTTTCCAGGAGGGTCTGCAGGTCGTCTTCGCGTATGCTGAATTCTTTGGCCGGTTGTTGTTCCGTCGTTTCTTTTTTGCCGGCTTCTTGCGGGAAGATGGCGCTGAGCTCATCGAAGTCGGGCAGGTCGTCGCTGGCGGCGGCGCCCTCGGCGCCGATGTTGAACTTTTGGAAGGCTTCTTCTTTCTTTTCGTCTTCGTTGGGGGGTGCGGGGCCGGCGGCTGGGCTTTCGCCGGGGGCGGCGTCTGGGGCGGCGTCGGCGAGGGGGGAGTCGGCGAGGGTTGCCGACAGGGAAGCCATCTCCTCGTCGGAGACGCCGACGCTTAGGTCCGGCGGGATGGCTGTTTCACCGCCCTCGCCGCCTGAGGCGTCGCCCAGATTGTCGAACATGGCGGCAAAGTCGGCGTCGTCGAGGGCCTCGTCG
>JAITNO010000067.1 GCA_031290405.1 Spirochaetaceae bacterium | reverse complement strand
GCGTTGCTCGACCTCCGCGTGGCGAAGATCGTCAAGATTGAAAAGCACCCTAAGGCGGACAAGCTCTACATCGAAACGCTGGAGATTGACGGCGAGGAGCGGATCATCGTTTCCGGCTTGGCGCCTTTCTATAAGGAAGAAGAGCTGTTGAACAAACACATCGTCGTGGCCTACAACCTCAAGGAGGCGAAGCTCCGCGGCGTCGCCAGCAAGGGGATGCTGCTCGCCGCCTCCGTCAAAAACGCCGACGGCGGCGAGGCGGTCGAAGTCCTTGACGCCGGCGACGCGCCGACGGGGGCCCGCGTTACGCTCGAAGGCGCCGGGCCGTCGGATGCACCTGCCGAGATCGACATTGATACGTTCTTCTCTGTGCCCATCGTCGTTACGGACACCGTCGTGAACGTCGAGGGCGCGGCGTTGACGGTGCACGGCGCGGCGCTGAAGACGGCGCGCATCGCCAACGGCAGCGTCGGCTAGGCCATGACCATCCGCAAAACCACCGCAGACGACCTTGACGCCGTGATGCGCCTTTACGCGCAGGCGCGGCAGTTCATGCGCGACAACGGCAACCCCCATCAGTGGGGCGACGAACATCCGGCGCGGGAGCTCCTTGAGCGGGACCTTGCCGAGGGCTCAGGCTACGTCTGCATGGACGGCGGTGGCATAGCGGCGGCCTTCCACTTCAGCGTGGCGGACGACCCCACGTACCAAACCATCGACGGCGGGCGCTGGCTTAACGCCTTGCCCTACGGCGTGGTCCACCGCCTCGCGCGGCGCGGCGACGCGACGGGGGCGGGGGCCTTGTGCCTTGAGTGGTGTTTTAATCAATGTCGCAACATCCGCATCGACACGCACGACGACAACGCCGTCATGCAAAAGACCCTGGCAAGGCTCGGCTACCGATACTGCGGGGTCATCCATCTTCCCGACGGCGCGGAGAGGATCGCCTACCAAAAGCATATCCAGCGCGCCGCCTTCCCCGGGTCTTTCGACCCCCCCACCCTGGGGCACCTTGACCTTATCGAGCGCGCACGCCGCATTTTCGAGGAGCTTGTCGTGCTTGTCGCAGAGAACCCGGCAAAGAACAACCTGTTCTCCGCCGAAGAACGTTGCGCCCTGGTGCGCGGCCTTGTCTCAAAGATGAACAACGTGTCGGTGGACGTGTGCCCCGCCTCGTCGTTGCTTGTCGATTTTTTGCGTAAGGAACGGATTGATTTTATTGTGCGCGGCGTGCGCGATTACAAGGATTGGCACGAGGAAGGCGAGCTGGCGGCGGTGAACAACCTGTTAAGCGCGGGTAAAACGAACCGTGCGGGCGTCGAGACCGTCTTTTTGCCGACAAGGCCTGAGCTTTCCGTCGTCAGCTCGTCGGCGGCGCGGACGATAGCCCGCTTGGGCGGCGATGCGTCCTTCTTCATTCCGCCCCAGATACTGCCTCTGGTTAATCAGCGTTGCCTTAAGGAGCGTCTATGAAAACGGAACTGCGGTTTAGGGTCCGCTCCTATGAATGCGACAGTTACGGTCATGTGAACAACGCCGTGTATCTGCACTATCTTGAGTACGCGCGCTATGAGTTCCTGCGGGACATCGGCTTTGACTATCCGGCCATACTCGCCGGCGGCTACGGCGTGTATGTTTCGCGCGTCGAGATTGCGTATAAAAAACCGGCGCGCGCCGACGACGAGCTGCTCATCGAATCGCTGCCGGTAAAAAAAGGAGCGGTAAGCGGCGTCATCGCGCAGAAGATAAGCAGGGGGAATGAGCTTATCGCCGAAGCGAAGGTTACCTGGGCCTTCGTCAACGAAGCGGGAACCCCCACCAAAATCCCCGCCGAATTCGACGTGCCAGGCCTATCGCCGGAAACAAACTGAAGGGCGCGCGGCCCCCAGCACGGCAAGCGCGCACCAGGCGCCCTGCGCGCACCAGGAGCCCTACCTTCCCGCAAAGAACATAACGTCTCCGGCAATGGCGAAGAGCATCAAGCCGGCGATGACGACGACGCCCGCCGTTTGAAAAATATGCACGACCTTAGGGTGAAGAGGCTTGCGAGTTAGCATTTCGACGAGGAAGAGGATAACGAGGCCGCCGTCCAACACGGGGAGCGGCAAGAGGTTCGTCACGCCAAGCGCAATCGAAACCAACGCCAGAAAATTGCCCAGCGAGCGCAGCCCCGCGGCAAAGCTCTGTCCGAAGCCTCCGGCGGCAATCTCGCCTGCCATCCAGGTTATGCGCGCCGGGCCCGAGACCGACTTTGTAAGGTCGATGCCGCGGAAGAGCAGGCGGAAGCTGCGAACCGTCGTCGTCAGCGTGTGCCAGGCTTCGTCCAGGCCTTTGGCGACGGCGCCGGGGACTGAATAGTGCGGCGTGCGGTAAAGGAGGCTCTGCCATTCGATGCCAAAAGTTTCGTCGCCGCCGGGCGCCCGCAGCTCCGTGGTAAAAAGCTCTCCGCCCCGCTCGTATTCGACGGGGATGCTCTCCGGCATTGTCTCGGCGTCTTTGAACAAGCGGTAAAGGGCCGCCGTGTACGGCAGCGCCTGGCCGTCGACCGCCGTTATCCGGTCGCCTGCGCGCAGGCCCGCCCGTTCGGCCGCGCTGCCGGGCAAGACCGCGCCCACAACAGGCTCAGTGTATGCGAAGACGCCGATCATGCCCGCGCCGGAGTCCTTTTGCAGTTCGGGCTCCATCTCCAGCGTGAGGGTCTTTCCGTCGCGGGCGACGGCGAAGCGCATCGTCTTTTCGGCGTTCGTCGCAACAATCCGTTGAATGTCGCTGTAATTTTCGACCTCCCTCCCGTCAATCGACAAGATGCGGTCTCCGGTGGCAAGCCCGGCCCTGTCGGCGGGCATACTCCCCGACGGGTCCACATCGCGCAGCAGCACCACGCGGTTGTCCATCGTGCGGTATTCGAAGCCGGCCCCCCAGATGACGGCGAAGGCAAGCGCCGCAAAGACAATGTTGAACAGGGGCCCAGCCAGTGCCACAATAATCCGCCGCCAGGGCCGCGCCCCCAAAAAAGTCCCCACCCTTTGCGGCATCTCGTTTCGAGCATTCTCCCAGGCCTCCGCAAAGTCGTTTTCGCCGGACATCTTGCAGTAACCGCCGATGGGGAAAACGCCGATGCGGTATTCCACCGCGCCAATCTTTTTAGCGAAAAGAGGCTTGCCCCAGCCAATTGAAAAAGCCTCGACGTTGATGCCGAGCGCGCGGGCGGCAATAAAATGCCCCAGTTCGTGCACAAACACGACTATGCCCAGGCCGATAAGCCC
>JAITNO010000007.1 GCA_031290405.1 Spirochaetaceae bacterium | reverse complement strand
GCCAGCGAGACTATCCAGTTCATCGTCAGGTAGAAGAGGCCGGCGATAAAAATCGGGATGGTCGAGAAGTCGCGCGAGGAGGCGCTGCGGGCATAGTGAAAGAGTTCGGCGACGCCGATGACCTGCGCCAGCGCGGTGTCCTTGACGAGGGTGATGACCTCGTTGCCCATGGCCGGAAGGATGCGCTTTACAAACTGGGGGAGGACGACTTTGCTGAAGACCTGCCTTTCGCTCAGCCCCAGCGCGCGAGCGGCCTCGTACTGTCCAATCGGAATCGAGGCGATGCCGCCGCGGTAGATCTCGGCGAAGTAGGCGGCGTAGTTCAGGACGAAGGCGATGATGACGGCGACGAACCGGTTATACGACAGCAGTACCTTGAGGATCCCCCAGAACGCCGCGGCGTCGACGGCCTCCCCCAGAATCCCGAAGAGGAAGCGGTAGAGGTAGCTGGGGGCAAAGTAAATGAAGATGAGTTGCAGGATGAGCGGCGTGCCGCGCGTTATCAGCACATAAAAACCGATGATCGTGCGAAGGAAGACGTTCTTCGACATCCTGCAAAACATTACCGGAAGCGCCAGAGGGAGCGCGAAAATCAGGGTAAGAAAGAATATTTCGACGGAGACCCACGCTCCCTCCAGCAGAATGAAAAACACCGCGCGCTATTTCCCGATGACGCTGATGTCCGACCCGAACCACTTCGTGGCAATCTGCGCGACGGTTCCGTCTTTTGCCATCTCCAGCAGCGCATTCCAGATGCCCTCTTCCAGCGCCTTGTCGCCAAGCCGGAAGCCGATGCCGAAACTCTCGTCGCCGAGGTTTTCGCCTAAGATGCGGAAGTCCTTGCCCGACTGGGTGATGTTGTAACCGGCCACAACAACGTCGATGACGACTCCGTCGAGCCTGCCCGACTCCAGATCCATCAGCGCCGTGAGGAAGTCCTGAAACTCAACCACTTCCTTCAGGCTCCCCTTAAACTCAGGGTGAGCGTCGAGCGCGTCAATGGACGAAGACCCCTGCTGGGTGCCGACGGCCTTCCCCGCAAGATCCGAAAGCTTCTGCACGGGCGAGCCGCCGTTTACGACGACAACCTGCGCGTTCTTTAGATAGGGCGGCGTGTAGAGGATGGCCTGCTTGCGCTCCTCGGTGATGGTAAAGCCGTTCCAGATGCAGTCGATGTTGCCTGTGCTGAGCTCCTGCTCCTTCGCGTCCCAGTTGATGGGCTGAGCGGCGAACTCCACGCCCAGTCGCCGGCACGCTTCCCGCGCCAGATCAACGTCATAGCCTACGATCTGGTTCGCCTCGTCGCGGAACCCCATTGGGGGAAACGCGTCGTCCAAGCCCAGTACAAACTTCTTCGCATCGACGACCTTCTGCAAAGAAGCGTCGGCGCCGGCCGCCGCCCCGTCTTTCTTCGAACACCCCGACAACACCGCGCCTGCAACAAGCGCGGCGCACACAAACGTCAACAATGATTTTTTCATATCTTTCCAATTCCTCCAAGAATTTATTTTAAGCTATGGGTTTACCGTAGTCTTATACCGCGTAACCAACTTTCCGTCTTCGCCCTTTGCCAGCTCGACAATCACCGCGCTCTTTATCGGGTCGCGGTGGGCGTCGAACGTGTAGCGCCCTGTCATATAGTCGCCGTCCGTCGCCGCCAGCGCCGTCTTAACCGCCGCCGCGTCCGTGCCGCCGGCTGCCGCGATGGCGTCCCTCATCAGGTACACTGAGTCGTAACCCAGCGCGCCAAACGATGTCGGCACACTGCCGCCGTACTTCGCCTTGTAGCCGCTTACGAACGCGACAACCCTCGGATTGTCCGAATCCGCCGCGTAGTGGTTCGAGTAGAAGCCGTTCAGCACTTCGTCGCCCGCGTTTTCCGTTAAGCCGTCCCAGCCGTCCGCCCCCACAATCGGCGTATCGACGCCCTGGGCGCGCAACTGCTTCGCAATCAGCGCCACCGTCGAATAGTAATCGGGGATGTAGACCACGTCCGGGTTCACGCTCCGTATCTTCGTAATCTGCGCGTTAAAGTCCTTATCCCCGGTAATGTAGGCCTCCTCGCCCACAAGCGCGCCGCCGTTCCCCGCAAACGCCAGCACAAAATTGTCCTTGAGCCCAACCGAATAGTCGTTGCCATTGTCAAAAATCACCGCCGCCCGCCGGGAGCCCAGATCGCGCGCCGCAAAAAGCCCGCCGACCGTCCCCTGGAAAGGATCGATGAAACAGGCGCGGAAGATGTAATCTCCCGCGTCCGTAACCTTCGGGTTCGTCGCCGCCGGAGCAATCAGCAGAACGCCCTGGTCCTGCGCCTTGCTCGTAATCGCAATCGTACAGCCCGAGGTGAGCGAGCCAATCATCAGGCCAATCCCGTCCCGCGTCGTAAGCAGCGTGTAGACGTTCACCGTCTTTTCGGGGTTCCCCTCGTCGTCCTCCGCAACAAGGACTATCTGTTTGCCCAGAACGCCGCCGGATGCGTTAACCTCGTCAACCGCCAGCCGCGCGCCATTCAGACAATCCACGCCATAGACCGCCACATCACCCGAAAGCGGCCCTACGAACCCAATCTTGACGTCGTCGCCGCCCTTGGCGCAACCCGCATACAAAGCCGCGCAACAAACCGCAGCCGCCAACATAAAACCAAACCTCTTCATAAAATCTCTCCTTAAAATGATATACGCGCGAGCATAGCGCATCCTTAAGGAGGAGGGCAAGCCCCAATCTATAAGGCGCCGCCTTGCCATCCTCGTCCTAAGCGCCGCCCTCATCGCGCTGCTGAAAGGCAAGGGAGTAAGCAATGAGCAAAGGGAAGGCTCTCCCCATCGGATGCGGAGAGTCCCCCCCTTATAATGCGGAGAGTCTCCCCCTTATAATGCGGAGAGTCTCCCCCTTATAATGCGGAGAGTCTCCCCATTACTAATGCGGGGAGTCTCCCCATTACTAATGCGGGGAGTCTCAAGGTCGGGATGTTGAGACCCTCAAGGTCGGGACGTTGAAACCCTCAAGGTCGGGACGTTGAAACCCTCAAGGTCGGGACGTTGAAACCCTCAAGGTCGGACGTTGAGACCCTCAAGGTCGGACGTTGA
>JAITNO010000187.1 GCA_031290405.1 Spirochaetaceae bacterium | reverse complement strand
GGGCGCTGGCAAAAGGCCGGGGAGTGGGGTATGATAGAGGCAATGGAGGCATAAAATGACAGAATATACGGTAACCTTGGGGTGGGATAGTGAAGCGCGAGTGTGGATTGCAGAGAGCGAGGACATTCCGGGGTTGATTCTGGAGTCTGGTTCCCTGGATGCCCTCATTGAGCGGGTCAAAATCGCCGCACCTGAACTGTTGGAACTGAGCGGTAAGGCGGCACATGGCGTAGGGCTCAACATCAGGGCGGAACGTCTGGTAGTGGCGGCATAGTGGCGGCATACGAAAAGCAGGTTCGGAAGATTCTATCCCGGCACGGCTGCACCCTCATTCGGCACGGCAAAGGGGATCACGAGATATGGTATAGCCCGACAACCAAAGTGCCTATCACCGTTGATGGTGAAATTAATTCCCGACATACTGCTAACGGCATCATGAAGCGGGCCGGGGTTGACCATCACTTCTAGGCGCGTCCTAAGATTGAGGGAACGCAAAGATGTCAGACGCCATTGTGTTGCAGCAGGCGGCCTCCTTAGGGGGGCCGCCTTTGTTACTTGACAGGGGAAGAGCTTGACCACAGACGCGTGGGCAGAGTAACGTAGAGACGCAAGGAGAAAGAAACAATGAACGTCATTAACAACCCCACGGGCGAAACGCCCCAGGAAAAACGAACGCGGGAAGCCGCGGAATTGCATGCGCTGTGGGAAGAACTGTACCCCAGGATGACCAAGGGGCAGAAACATCTGACCCTTGATGAAGTATTGGACTGTCTGCATCAGGAACGCGCCACCGGCGAAGGATTTGAGAAACTATGGGAAAAAGAACCTACGTCGATTCAAGCGTGATCGTCAACGCCGTCCGGGAAGATAAAGAACGGGCGAAACAAGCTCAGATTGTCCTAGAGGACCCCACCCGGGACCTCATCGTAGGCGACTACGTGAGGCTGGAGACCCTGCCCAAAATGGTCTACAACAAGAAGATTGACCAAGCGGCCTACACCACGGCTCTTTTCGACCATGCCGAATATGTGCGCTCCACGAACGCCATCGTTACCCACGCCGAGACCCTGGCCGAAGCCTACGGCCTCTCTGCGATGGACGCCCTCCACGTCGCCAGCGCCATCGCCGGCCACGCCGACGAACTGATCATCTTCGAGAAGCCCGAAAAGCCCTTCTTCCGCATACCCGATGAGCGCCTACGGATAGTGTCCCTGTACGAGGCGACGCTCTAAGGCGCACACGTGGACGCAGAGGGCGAGGGCAAGCAGGCGGAAGAGGCCCGTGGACCGACCAACGCAGCACGGTGCGTACGACAAGCCACAGCAGGCGGCTCTCCTCACGGGGGGCCGCATTTTTTTGTGCGGACTGGGGTGGGGGTGGCTGAGGACAAGCCTCACACGAGGGGGGGAGAATCAGGCTGGAAGGCGGGAGATGAAGAGGCGGGCGTCGGCGCGGGCGCGGGCGTCGGCGTCCATGATGATTTCGAGGGCGCTGGCGTCGCCGGACCAGTCGGCTTCCAGCACGCGCTGCGTGATGAACGGGATGTCCATGAAGCCGATGCGCCGGCTGAGGAAGCATTCGACGGCGACTTCGTTGGCGGCGTTGTAGGCTACGGTGTAAAGTTCGCCGGCGCAGAGCGCGAAATGCGCGAGGGGGAGCATGGGGAAACGCTTCCCGTCGGGTTTCTCGAACTTTAAGTCGAGCGGGTCGATGGGGGGGAGCTCGAGGCGCGCGAACGGCGTGGCAATGCGCTCGGGATAATAGAGGGCTTTGTGTATGGGGAGCCTCATGTCGGGGGACGAGAGCTCGGCGTAAAGGGAGCCGTCGGCGAGGCGGATGAAGGAATGCGCGATGCTCTGGCGGTGTATGACGACGCGAATGTCCTGAGGTGGAACATCGAAGAGCCGCGCGGCCTCGATGATTTCCAGGCCTTTATTGGCGAGGGTGGCGGAGTCCACCGAAATCTTCCGCCCCATCTTCCACGTGGGGTGCTGTAACGCGCACTCAGGGGTAACGTGGAAGAGCTCCTCCTCGGAGGCATCGAGGAAGGGGCCGCCGGACGCGGTAAGGATGAGCTCGACGGATGGGGCATCCCCCTCCCTGGCGGCGGGGGGGCGGTGCGCCTCCAGGAGGCTGAAGAGGGCGCTGTGCTCGGAGTCGACGGGGATGACGCGCGCCCCGTGCGCGCGGGCGAGGTTCCCCGCGATGCGCCCGCCGGCGACGATGGTTTCCTTGTTCGCAAGGGCTAAATCGGCTCCGGAGCCGAGCGCGGCGAGGCTGTACTCGAGGCCGGCGACGCCGGATATGCCGTTGACGACGACGTCCGCGCCGCTGCCTGCGAGGAGGGCCAGCAGGTTCTTCTTATTCGTGCTGATCTTTGTCCCGGTGGTGTGGACGAAGCGCTCATCAATCTCTTCTTCCTCATGGTCCTCTCTGGAGAGGGCGAGGTGGGCGCGGGGAAACTCGCGGTGAAGGGCGAGGAGGCCTTCGAGGTCGCGGTGGGCGCTGAAGAGGACGGGGACGAAATGGCCGGCGGGGGCCGCTCGGAGGACGGAGAGGGTGCTTTTGCCGATGGAGCCGGTTGCGCCGAGGACGGCGACGCGTTTTTCCATATGCTTTTCTTTTTAACGCAGGAAGTCAAGGAGCGTCGGGGGAAGGATGCGCGCCGCGCTCTGAAGGGTTGCGCGGTGGGCCATGTCCATCATGCCTAGCTCGAGTGCGGCGCTGGCGAGGTCGAGCCCTGCTTCGCGGTCGAGGCTGGCGGTCACGTTCCCTATCTGGGTGTTGTGCCGCGCCCAGACGATTTCGGCGCGTTCGTGGCGGCTCCCGACGACGTTGCGCTGGGTGTTTAGGTTCCCCAAGGCTCCGTCGACGGCCCCGAGGGCCTGGCCCCCGACGTAATTGTGGTCGCCCCGCAGGAGCGCGTCGCGGAGCGCGATGGCGACGTCAAAGAGCGAGCCGCCGGAGACGCGGGCGTCGGGGGCCCAGTTGGCGGCGCCCTGCACGCTGTTGCCGCGCGTAAGGCCTAAGTCCTGGAGGACGGTTGAACCGGCGCGGTCTTCGAGGGTAACGAGGTGAGGGTCGGCGCCTTCGAGCGCGAGTCCCTGCGTCTCGACGTCGAGGTAAGCCTTCACGGGCGCGCTTGAGTCGTTGATCTTGGCGATGATGGCGTTTACGTCGTCGCCTGCGCTTAAAGGTATCTCCACGCCGTCGACGTAGATGGCGGTATTCCCCTCGGCGACCTGGTAGCTGGTGGCATCCCGCGCGGAGGCGATCTGCATTCGCTCGGCCCAGAACGCGCGGGAGCCGGGGACGTCGAGCGCGGCTTCGGCGCCGTCGGCGATCTCGATGCTCCGCGTGGCTCCGGCGCCGCGATACTCGACGCGCAGGGGGGCGTCCTCACCGATGCGCTCGACGGAGCCTTCCACGATGCGGAACGGCTCGGTGAGGGCGCGGTCGCCGGTAAAAAGATACTTGCCGTTGGGGCCCGAGGCGTTCGCTATGGAGACGAGCTCCTTGAGGAGCTCGTTGACCTCGATTCCCATCATCGCGGTGTCGTCGGCCGTCCACACGCCGTTGGCGCCCTTGACGGCAAGCTCCCGGAGTTTCTGCACGATGTCAACGGCCTCGCCTAAAAAGCCGTCGAGGTGGTTGTAATGCTCACGCGCGATGTGCGTGTTCTGCTCGAACTGCTCCAGGCGCGTCAGGTGCGAGGCGTAACGCACGGCGTGCGAGGCGCCGATGGGGTCGTCGGCGAGCTCGGGCAGGCGGGTCTGGCTGGCGATCTTGTTTTGGATGTGGGCAATGTCCCGCTCGCGGCGGCGCAGGTAAAAACTCATGTCGTTGTTGGGCATGGCGGTGGAGATTCTTTCCATAGGGTGTCCCTCTTTTCCTTCTTATCGGTAGCTTTTGCCGTGACCTTGAGGAGCGGGGGGTGGGCGTTGCCGCGAAAATGCGCTACGCTAAGCGCTATGAATGAAGTTTCTTTGGAGCTTGTGCGCGGCAACATCACGACGCTGCGCGTGGACGCGATTGTAAACGCGGCGAATGGGTCGCTTCTGGGCGGAGGCGGGGTGGACGGGGCGATTCACGCGGCTGCGGGGCGGGCCCTGTTGGAGGAGTGCCGTGCGCTGCCGCTTGTCGACGGGGTGCGCTGCCCCACGGGGGAGGCGCGCATGACGGGGGGGCACGCCCTGCGCTGCAAGTGGGTCATCCACACGGTGGGGCCCGTGTACAATGGAAAGAAGGACTGCGCGACGCTGCTTGCGTCCTGTTACACGAGCTGCCTGCATCTTGCGGGGGAACGCGGTCTTGAGAGCATCGCCTTCCCGAACATCAGCACGGGGATCTACGGCTATCCGAAGGGGGAGGCGGCGCGGGTTGCCGTCGATACGGTGCGCGGCGAGGCGGGGAAGCATCCGACGCTGAAGAGGGTCGTCTTCGTCTGCTTTGACGGGGAAAATTACGCGCTCTACAAGGATCTGCTGGGCCTGTAAAAGGCTCAGGGGCTGAAGGCCTGAGCCGCCGGGGCGCAGGGAGGGCCCTACGCGTTCCGCTCCCTTAAGGCGCGGATGGCGCCGCCGGCGCGGAGGAGCGCTCTGTCGCGCGCGTCGGCTTCGAGCTTGAGGGCGATGGTCCTTCCGTTTACGCTTGCGTCGATGACGCTCTGGGAGGGGTCGTCGAGGAGGGTGTGCAGGGCCTGGAAGTGGAGCTCGTCGCCAAGGATAAGGGCGTCGCAGTCGCCGCCGTCGACGAAGGTGAAGGGGAGTATGCCGCAGTTGACGAGGTTTGCCCTGTGGATGCGGGCGAATGACTTTGCGACGACGGCCTTGACGCCTAGGTACATCGGGGCGAGGGCGGCGTGTTCGCGGGAAGAGCCCTGCCCGTAGTTGCTTCCGCCGACGATGGCGCCGCCGCCTGCGGCTTTGGCCCTCTGATAAAAGTCAGGGCAGAGGGATGAAAACACAAACTTTGCTATTTCGGGGATGTTTGAACGGAGGGGGAGGACTTTGGCACCGGCGGGCATGATGTCGTCGGTGGTGATGTTGTCCCCGCCTTTGTAGAGTATGACTAGGCGCACGTCGTCGGGCGCGGGCTCTTGCAGGGGGCAGGGTTTGATGTTTGGGCCGCGCTCGACGGCGACGTCTTTTGCGGCCTCTGGAGGGAGGGGCGGGAGGAGCATATCGTCGGCGCATTGGACGGTCGATTGGACGAAGGGCAGGGTGTTGAGGCGCTCCGTCTGGAGCTCCCCGGCGTCCGTTATTGCCCCTGCAATGGCGGCGGCGGCGGCCGTCTCCGGCGAAACGAGGTAGACGCCGGCGTCGGCGGTTCCGCTGCGGCCCTTGAAGTTGCGGTTGAAGGTGCGAAGGCTGACGGCGCCGCCTGACTTGGGGGCGAAGCCCATGCCGATGCAGGGCCCGCAGGCGCTTTCGAGGATGCGGAAGCCTGAACGAATAAGCTCTCCGAGGACGCCGGCCTTGTCTGCGGCGAGGAGGGTGGCTCTGCTGCCGCAGGCGATGCCGGCGGAAACGCGCGGGTGGACGGTTTTCCCGCGCACGATGGCGGCCACGGCGGCGAGGTCGTCGAGGGAAGAGTTCGTGCAGGAGCCGATGACGACCTGGTCGACGGGGGTTCCGGCGAGGGCGGAGACGGCCTTCACGTTGTCGGGGGAGTGGGGGCAGGCGGCGAGCGGGGTAAGCGCGGACAAGTCGATGTCGATGATCTTGTCGTAGAGCGCGCCTTCGTCGGCTTTCAGCTCGCGCCAGAGTTCGCCGCGTCCCCTGTTTTCAAGGAAGGCCTTCGTCAGGCCGTCGGAGGGGAAGACGGACGAGGTGGCTCCCAATTCGGCGCCCATGTTTGCGATGGTGGCGCGTTGGGGGACGGCGAGGCTGGCGACGCCGGGGCCGAAATACTCGTAGACCGCGTCCACGCCGCCCTTCACCGTCTCGCGGCGCAAGAGCTCGAGGATGACGTCTTTGGCGGAGGCGGCGCCGGCGAGCGCGCCTGAAAGGCGGACGCCGTAGATCTTCGGGAAGAGCAGGCTGAAGGGGCCGCCGCCCATGGCGCAGGCGACGTCGAGGCCGCCTGAGCCGATGGCGAGCATTCCCAGGGCGCCGCCCGTCGGCGTGTGCGAGTCCGAGCCCAGCAGGGTCTTGCCCGGCGCGCCGAAGCGCTCAAGGTGCACCTGGTGGCAGATGCCGTTCCCCGCGCGGGAAAACCACATCCCGTACTTCGCGGCGACGCTCTGCAAGTAACGGTGGTCGTCCTGGTTCTTATAGTCTTCCTGCAACGTGTTGTGGTCGATGTAGGACACTGAAAGCTCCGTCCGCACGCGCTCCGCGCCCATCGCCTCGAACTGGAGGCAGGCCATCGTGCCCGTGGCGTCCTGCGTCAGCGTCTGGTCGATGACAATCGACACAGGCTCTCCGCGCGCAGGCGCCCCCCCCGCTCCTGCCGCAAGGTGGGACAGGATGATCTTTTCAACAAGCGTGTTCGGCGCGCCGTTCAGCATAGTGTTTTGCATGGAATCTCCTTTGGGCCGCTTTTCCTGGGGCGGGCTCCCCATATTCGGCATCGCGTTTGTCATGGCGCCTCCTTTGGGCTGGGGTCTCTGGGGCGGGCGCTAGATTGCGTCCGTCTGTTTCTGGACCTCGAAGTGCGGGGCGTACATACTGATGCCGTTCGCCGCGAAGCCGTTTTGTATGTTCTTATACAGCTCCGAATACACGGTGGGCAGCACGTCGACGTTTTTCGTGTAGGCGTTGATCTCGTACCAGCAATAGAAGTCGTCGAGCTTGAGCTGGTTGATGAAGGGCGCGGGGGTTTTCTCCAAGAGGTCGTTGGCTGCGGCCGCGCCGATCAAGACCTCGTGGACTTTTTGCCAGGGCACGTCGTAGCCCATGGTGATCTCCGCGTGGACGATGAGGCCGCCTAAGCCTAAGTCGGGCGCGGAGCTGTAGTTCGTGATGGCGTTGTTCATCACCATTTGGTTGGGGACGGAGACGATCTCGTTCTTGTGCGTCCGTATTCTGGTGACCATCGGCCCGCGTTCGAGGACAAAGCCGGTAACGTCGTTCAGCTTGATCCGGTCGCCGACGCTGAAGGGCCTCATGTAGGTCATCACGAAGCCGGAGATGAGGTTGCCGATGATGGAGCTGGAGCCGAGGGAGAAGAGGATGCCGACAAGGACGGACACGCCCTTAAAGACTTCGGAATCGGAGTTCGGGAGGTGCGGATAGATGATGGCGACGGTGAAGGCGATGATGAGGAAGCGGACGATGGTGAACGTTGGGCGCGCCCATTCGGCGTAAAAGCCGTGGACGACGAGCTTTCCTTTCTCTATTTGGACGATGAAGAACTTGAGCGCGCGCAGTGCGTAGCGGGCTATAACGACGATGATGGCGATGGCGAACAGGTCGGGTATGTACGCGAGGAAGCCGAGGCCAAAGCTCTTTAACGGGGTGAGGATGTAGCCGAAGATGGTGTCGGCGACGTAGCGGGTGGGCTCAAAGAACTTGAAGACGATGGGGACGGTGATGATCAGTTGGAAAATCACGAGGATTATCTTCACGATGTCGATGAAGAAACAGGCCGCCCCGACGATCTGCGGCACCTCGAACAGGACGAGGGATTTGAACTTGATGGGTTTGAACTTCCGTGCGCCGTAGCTTCGCATCTTTCCCTTGCCGATTTTGGCGAGGTGGAGGGTTCCTCGTATCAACAGGATCTGGACGATGACGATGGCGAGCACGATCCCCAGGCGGACGAAGAAGTTGAGCCCGCCTTCTTCGGCGCTTTCTTCGATTGCGGCGCTGAGCGCGCCTGTGGGCGCCGCGAGCGCGGCGTTTGCCGGCGCTTTCGCAGGCGGGGGCGGGGCAAGCGCGGCGTCCGCCTGCGCGGGGGTGGGGGAGGGTGGGGCGTCCTCGGCCCATGTTGCGGGGCCGGCGAGGGTGAAGGCGCACATTGCGGTTAAAAAACATACGAGTTTGATATTCATACATTCTCCTTAGGGTCGCGGCGGCGGCGTTTATCTTTTGACTGCGGCGTTTATGAGGTCAGTCAGCCCGTCTTTGTGCGAGCCTTCGTTCTTGCTTTTCATGATTGTGTACTGTCCCCACATTTGGGACATATAATCGGTGATGTCGTAACAGCGTAGGTACGTGTACGGCTTTCCGTCGATAGTCACCGCCTTCAAGTAGTAGCGCGTGTCCATGTTCTTCATGGTGCCGTCGCCTTCCGTGTCGATGCTGATTCTGACGACGAGGTGTTCGTCGTCGGCCTTGACCGGCTCCGTTTGCAGGTAGACGTAGCGGCTGTTGACGCCGAACCGTCCGGCGGATGCTTCGACGACTGAGCCTTCCGCGTTTGTGCGGATGATTTTGACGCTCTTCACGCCGCTGAAGTTTTTTGCGTAGGAGCCGAAGTCGTTGAGGGCCGCGTAGATGCTTCCGATGGGGACCGCCGTTGCGGTCTGCGTGTCGCAGAAGAGTCTGAACCACGACTTTTTGTTTGCGTCGTCCGGCAGCTCTTCCACTTTGGAAGACAACACCGCCGGATTGTCGACAAGCTTCTTCAAACCCGCCTCGGAAAGATTCCCGGGCATCCCGACGTCGACGCCGCCCTGCTGGGCGGACAAAAACAAAGGCGAAAGCGCAAAAACGCACGCCGCCGCAATACATAAGTTCTTTTTCATAGTCCGCCGAGTGTAGCCGTTCCACCGAAAAAGGTGAAGGGGGCCGGCCGCGTGGAGAAAAGAGAAAAAGGAAGATTGATGAGGATGACGCGTGAGCGGGAAGCGGCAAAGAAAGATTTCACCGCGCGTCTTCCCGCGGCCTCTCGTCCTTCCCCGCCGCCGGTCGCTCAAGCGTAGGAATGGACCGCTCAAGGGTAGGAACGGCACGCACAAGGGTAAGGATGGCTCGCTCAAGGGTAAGGATGGTTTGCTCAAGGGTAAGGATGGCTCGCACAAGGTAAGGATGACTCGCACAAGGGTAAGGATGGCTCGCACAAGGGTAAGGATGGCTCGCTCAAGGGTAAGGATGGTTTGCTCAAGGGTAAGGATGGCTCGCACAAGGGAAAGGATAGAACGGAATAGCTCACGTCTGAACTCAAGTCAGACATGTGTGGGGCGTCTTCGGTCTGGTGGGGGT